>JAFOCI010000081.1 GCA_017381365.1 Treponema sp. | reverse complement strand
AAGACAACAGCGCACAGAATTTGAATATTATAAGAAAACTTGTTATGAACCTATTAAAGGGATTAGATTTGCCTGTCACAACAAAAAAGAAGAATCTTACAATAGGCAACAAACAGACACTCTGTTTAAAAAACGAAAAATGTCTGCTTTACGCATTGCAGAATCTATAATGCGTTTGCCCTGCCAATGCATAGTTCATTCATTGACCAAAACTGTCAAATTCGGTATCATAAATTCTCAAACTCACAATGAGTATTATTATATAGTTTTAAAATTTCGGAACTCGGTTACATTCGATTGAGTTCCGTGGAGGTTATAAAGTGGTCAAACTCAGACTTAAGAAATTCGGTACAAAAAAGCGTCCTTACTACCGTGTTGTAGTTCAGGATTCACGCAGCCCACGTGACGGTGTTTGCATCGAAGAAATCGGTACTTTCATGCCAGTTGAAGCAGAAGAACGTCAGGTTTCTATCGATCTTGCTCGTGCTAATTACTGGATTGGTGTTGGTGCACAGCCTACTGACATCGTATCTAAGTTGATGAAGATTGCAGCTAAACAGTCTAAATAGTTTATAGGGAACGAAAATGGAAAAAGACCTGATCGAATACATTGCAAAATCATTGGTCGATGATCCATCTGCGGTCTCAGTAAACGAAACTGAAGGCGAAAAAGGCATGGTTCTTCAACTTAAAGTTGCTGAAAGTGACATTGGTAAAGTAATTGGAAAATATGGCCGTATTGCAAAAGCAATGCGAACTGTTCTTAGTGCTTCTGCTACAAAAGACGGAAAGCGCTACAGTTTAGACATACTGGATTAATTTATTGATGAGTAATGAGCAGCTTGTTGTTGGGTTCGTTCGTGGCGCTCATGGTGTTACGGGGGAATTTAAAGTTGAAAGTGCTTCTGGTGATTACGAGCACATCGAAATCTTAAAAGAAGTTACTTTGAGGCGCGATTCTGAAGCAAAGAAATGTAAAGTTGAATTTGCACAATCAGGATGCGGTACCTTGTATATGAAAGTGCGGGAAATCAATTCTCCAGAAGAAGTGCGAAAGTACAACGGATGGGAAATTGCAGTTGACCGTAAAGACGCTCATCCTTTAGAAGAGAATGAGTGGTACATTGAAGACTTAAAAGGCTGTTCTGTTATATGGAATGGCGAGGTGAATTCTGAAAAGAATTTGCAGGGAACGGCAGAAGTGTCTGCGCCAGCAGAAACTGTTGGAACAATCACAGACGTATTGGAAGGCGGAGCAGGTTACTTGCTAGAAGTTTCTCTCTCCGAGAGTTGCACTGTTCTTGCAGATGACATGAAATTTACTACAAATGGTAAAGCGCGAAAGGTTCTTGTGCCTTTTACTTTACAGCATGTATGTAACATTGATGTTAAAAACAAGACTATTCAACTGATGCACCTCTGGATTCTGGAGTAATTCCATGAAATTTACAGTGCTGACCTTATTTCCTGAAATTCCGCGGGCCTATTTTGAAAACTCAATCATGGCAAAAGCGGTTGAAAAGGGAATTATTGCCTACGACCTTGTGAACATCAGAGATTTTGCTCTTGATAAGCACAAGAAGTGTGATGACGCTCCTTATGGCGGTGGTGCCGGTCAGCTTATGATGACTGAACCATTAAGTCGAGCTTTGGATAGTGTAAATGCAAGACGAAAGCGTGTAATTTACGTTACACCTGGCGGAGTTCCATTTACTCAGAAAAAAGCAAAAGAATTGAGTTGCGAAGACGAACTTATCTTTATTTGCGGCCGATACGAAGGTATTGACCAGCGAATAATTGACTATTACGTAGACGATGAAGTTTCAATCGGTGATTACGTAATGAGCAGCGGAGAACTTGCTGCAACGGTTATGGTAGACACAATCTACAGATTGGTGGATGGCGTAATCTCCAGCGAATCTCTTGTTGAAGAAAGTCATAGCGACGGGCTTCTTGAATATCCGCAGTATACAAGGCCAAATGTATACAAGGACATGGCAGTTCCAGAAATATTGCTTTCTGGCGATCATGAAAAAATTCGGAAGTGGCGACTGAAAAAGCGTCTTGAAAAAACCTTGCGCTACAGACCAGATATGATATGGCGTGCAAGACAGAATGGACTGCTTTCTGATGAAGCCGAAAAAATGATTGAGGAAATAACCGAGCAGGTACATGCGTTAAAACGCGCAAAAAGAAGAAAAAAGGCTAAAAAGCCGGAAGAAAAACCTGCAGACTCAGGAGATTTATAATGGATCTTATTAAAGCAATTGAAGAAGGACAGAAACGTTCTTTTACAACACAGTTCAAAGTTGGTGATACAGTAAAAGTTTACTTCAAGATTATTGAAGGTAAAACAGAACGTATTCAGGTATATGAAGGAATCGTACTCTGCATTAAGAATGCAGGTGCTCGCAAAACATTCACAGTTCGTAAGGAATCTTACGGTGTAGGTGTTGAACGTGTATTCCCAGTTAACTCACCACGTATCGTAAAAGTAGAAATCGTTCGTGCTGGTAAAGTACGTCGTTCTAAGCTTTACTACCTCCGTGACAAAATCGGTAAGGATAAGAAAGTTAAAGAAATGCTTGGTGGAAAAGTTTCTGCATTCATCAATGAACAGAACAAAGCTGCTGAAGCTGCTGCTCACGCAACTGAAGAAGCTATCAAAGCTGAAAGGACTGCTGCTGCAGAAAAATAACTTTATTGCATGAAAACTAACGTAATCGTGCAAACTTCTGCCCTCGTAAATGGAAACGCTAATCGTTCCCTTAGCGAGGGCAGTTCTGTTTATGTACGTGTAATCAAAAATAATGGTAATAATTCGTTCACAGTTGCGTTTGCCGGCGGAAGATATAACATAAAATCTGAGCTTCCGTTAAAACCTGGGACTGGTTTTCTTACAACTGTAAAATTTGATGCCGGAAAAATAATTCTTGTTCAGAAAGATATAAAGCTTCATCTTCCTGCCATTAATCTTCAGAAAATAAATACGGCGCTTGATGCAAGCGGAAATATTACAAATCCGGCTCTCATAAATTATTTCAACAGGCTTGGAATAGCACCTGATGGAATTTCTCTTTCTATTTACAATCAGATGAAAGAGCTGCAGGCTAGATTTGACTGGCGTGTTTTTAATAAAGTTCGTAATATTGCGGAAAAATTTAAGGGGCGCGAAAAAACAGCGGCCTCCATTGCATATATTCTTGAGCAGAAGGGAATTTCGTCTTCTTATGATCTGGTTGAAGAATACCTTGAAGAAAGCGATTTTCTTAATACGCCGGAAACTAATCCGGTTTTTTATGAATCAGAAGAAGAAAATCCGTTCTGCAAGTTTTTTAAAGAAATTTTTGAGGGCCGGAATTATGAAAACAATCCTGCAGGTCTTCAGACTGTCTTCAATCATCTTGGATTCAGCTGTCGTTCGCCTGTAAAAACCGGAAACTGGATAAGAATTCCATTTGAATTTTCTTACGAAAATAACGGCAAAAAAAACGGAAATGGTTCTTTTTCTGCATTAATCGATAACATTTCAAAAAAAGCGGAAAAATTTCATCTTGTGTTTGATTTTCAGTCTTCTCGCTTTGATTTTCATGTTATAACTTATGGCGGAAAAGTTATGAAAATAATTTTGAATGGAAACGGCAATAACGAAGCTGTTCCTTTTATTGCAAAAGAACTTTCCAGCAAATTTGTAGGCGCCGAAACAGAAATAAATGAAAGCGACAGTTTTTCTGATTTTTATGCAGAAAATCTTGAAATAAAAACGTTTAACGGAGTTATCTGATGAAAGAATTGAAGGCTGTTGCATTAAAATATCCAGAAAACGCAGAAGCTCCGTTTATTTCCGCTGTTGGAAAAGGCCTTGCAGCAGAAAAAATTCTTGAAATTGCAAAAGAACATTCTATTCCTGTTGTTGAAAATGGAATTGCGGCAGATGTTCTTTCTGTTCAGGAAATTGGAAGCATGATTCCAGAAAATACATGGGAAATTGTTGCTCAGATTTTTTCTGTAGTTGTGAAATACGAAAAGATGTAATAGAATTAAAGCATGAGTAATCTTGTAAAGCTTGATGTATCAAAATTCAGTATTGGAATCTGTTTTTCTGAGCCAGTTTATTTTGAAGATGGTAAAAACATGTTTCTTGCTGCAGGGAAAACTGCAAAAGCGTATCATATTGCGGCATTGAAACAATGGCATATTCCATATCTTTTGACGGCTGGCCATGAGATAAATCCTTCTGATTATGTTCCTGTTATGTCTGTTGAACCTGAACCTGTTGATGAACTGGAAGAATTATAAAGTTGCAGGACACTAGAAAAGAAACAGGAAATCAAGGTGAGGATAGAGCTTCTGAATATCTTATTGAAAAAGGGTATGAAGTTTTATTCAGAAATTACAGGACAAAAACCGGTGAAATTGATATAATTTCATTGATTGATGAGACAATTGTTTTTGTAGAAGTGAAAACGCTTCCCAATGGAACTCCAGAGCTTTTATCTCATGTGTTAGATTCAAGAAAGCAAAAAAGAATTATAAAAACGGCTAAACGTTTTCTATCAAACTATCGACAATATAATAACAAGTATATTCGTTTCGATGTAATTGTATTGGATATGCCAGGTTTACCTTGCATATATCATGTAGAAAACGCTTTTTCGGAGCTTTTATGATTTCTGGAAGAAGAGAATCTTCAATGACTTTAGTTCTAGAACGGGAAGAAGAACTTTCTCCGCGCTTATTGGAGTTGCGGGAAAAGATTCACGACAAAGATTATTTGAATAATGCAATTTTTAGAATTGCGCAGGTTATCAGCCGCAAATTGGTTGAAGATCCTGATGAATTACATTTCCGTGACTGATTGATTTCTGCTCGGAACAGGAGCTGAATAAATATGGAAAAAAACAGACACGGACGTAAACATCATAATTGGAACGATTCAAAAAATCAGAATAACAATAAAAATCGGAATTCTAATGGTAATCAGAATTCCGATATTTCTTCCCATTCAAAAACTAACAGTAAATTTCATTTTGTATCTCACGAAAATATAGAAGCTCAGCAGAAGCGTGACAAGGCTATTCAGGAATTAAAGGCCAGAGAAATAATCTGTCCTGTTTGCAACGAAAGAATTACGGATATGGCCAGTGCCATGTCGGACAAAAATACTGGAAATCCTGTTCATTTCGAATGTATAATGAAGCAGCTGGAATCATCTGAAACTCTTGGTCAGAATGAAAAGATTGCATACATTGGACAGGGACGGTTTGCGGTTCTTTATTACGAAAATATGCGTGACCAGCGCCACTTCCAGATAAAAAAAGTCATTGAAATGGAAGATAGAGAAAAACGTTCTCAATGGCGCGATGAAATGAGTGGTTTATACAGTCAGGTTGAATAGCTTTTTGATGTTTTCATCAACTGTGTTGCTCAGCTGCTCTGGTGTTGTGCCACGAATTTCAGCAATAAATTTGTAAGTGTGTTCAACATTTACAGGAGTATTCAAAGTTCCCCGTAATGGCACAGGAGCCAGATAAGGGGAGTCAGTTTCGCATAAAATGCGGTCTTCTGGAACAAGAGTTAAGAGTTCCTTCATTCCTTCCATTTTGCTTTTCTTTGTATATGTAACTCCGCCACTAAAACTGATGTACCATCCTCGTTCAAGGAATGCTTTTGCTTCTTCTGCACCATAAGAGTAGCAGTGGATGATTCCATTATCATAACCTGCATTTTTGATGCAGTCCAAAGTGTCTTCAAAAGCGTCGCGGGAATGTATGATGACTGGAAGGTTCAATTCCTTTGCGTATTCCAGCTGCAGTTCAAAAAGCTCTTTTTCTGCAAGGAACATCTGCTGGTCAAAATCACTTTCGCATCTTCCGTCTACGCCGCCAGGGTTCCAGTGGTGATCAAGTCCGCATTCTCCTATGGCGATGATTTTTCTGTTCAGGGTTTCGTTGTCATTGTCAGCTTCTGCTTTTGCAATCTGTTCTTTTAGGGTTTTCATGCTGTTAAAGCGATCCTTGATTTCTTCAACAGATGGCCAGATTCCGGCAGAAAAATATATGAATTTTCTGACCTTATCTGCAAGAATTGTATCTTTCATTTGGGCAATTGCAGTGTCGATGCATGCCTGTCTCATCAGAAGGTCATCTGATTCTGTCCCTATGTCAAGCCCAAAATAGCATTTGCGTTTTGCCATGGCAGTAAGAATTTCTGCGCCGTTAACTGTGTTTTCTTTGTTATCACGAATTGTAGTATGTTCAAAATGAAAATGTGTGTCTGAATACATATTGTTATTTTATATTAAATGCGGTACTTGTAAAAGTCATTTATTTACTATATTATATAAGTGTTGCCGGGATGGTGGAATGGTAGACACAAGGGACTTAAAATCCCTCGCTGGTCAAACGGCGTGCCAGTTCGAGTCTGGTTCCCGGCAAAAAAGGGGCTGTCTTTAAAGTTCTACAAACGAACTTCAAAACAGTCTTTTTTTTTGCACAGAGAAAAAAGATTTTGTGGATTTTTATTTTGCCTGTCTTTTCAGTTCTTTTACGTTCTGACCAATCATTAGAAGTCCCCTTTCAACGCTTACTTTTTCATTTCCGCGCAGTTTGAATCTTCTAAAATTAAGATTACCCTTTGTCTGTCCAAAAATTGTTTCCCATTCGACTGAACGCTGCTTCATAAGTTCATGGTATTTTTCTGTGTGAAGTATTTCGTTTGCCTTGTATTCCCAGTTTTCTGCTTGAATTTATTCCCGCCATAATGATCCTGGGGAATCAATTAATCAAGACTTAGTGGAAGAAACCATTTCTGACCCTGATTATATTCTTTATAAACAATATTGTCGCTTTTCCTCTGCTCAAATTTATATTTTAGCACAGATTTTTTTATTGTCTTTAAAAATAATTGAGGCTGCCAATACTTTTGACAGCCCCTTTTTTTTGTACTGAAGGAGTTTTTTTAGTTCCTTCAAATAATGCTTCTGTTATTTGATCAACAATTTAGCATAAGCTTCCAAAGCTGGTTCCATGTTGTTTGAAAGAACTGCTTTTGCAAGCTTTTTACCAAGCTGAACACCTTCCTGGTCGAAAGAGTTAATGTTCCATACAAAGCCCTGGAACATTACTTTGTTTTCAAAGTGAGCAAGAAGAGCACCTACAGTTGCTGGGTTTACCTGCTGACCGTAAATCAATGATGAAGGACGGTTTCCTGCAAATGATTTGTTTGGATCTGCGTCTTTCTTTCCGCAAGCGAAAGCTACAATCTGAGCTACAACGTTAGCACAGAGTTTTGTCTGGCTTGTAGAATCTTCGATTACAACGTCTTTTCCTGTCTGGTTCTGACTGAATGCAATGAACTGGAGTGGAGTAACGTTTGTTCCCTGGTGAAGGAGCTGGTAGAACGAGTGCTGACCGTTTGTTCCTGGTTCACCAAAAATTACAGGACCTGTAACGTAAGAAATTGCTTCACCGTCGCGGTTTACAGATTTACCGTTAGATTCCATATCAAGCTGCTGAAGGTGAGCTGGGAAGCGTGAAAGAGCCTGTGAGTAAGGAAGAACTGCTGTAGCAGGGTATTCCTGTACGTTTCTTTCGTATACACCGATAAGTGCGTCCATCAAAGCTGGATTCTTGCGGATGTCTTTTTCGCAGGCTGTCTTGTCTTCTGCTGCAGCACCATCAAGGAAGTCTGCAAATACTTTTGGTCCGAATGCAAGTGAAAGAATTGCTCCACCAACACCTGAACAAGAAGAGAAACGTCCGCCAATGTAGTCATCCATGTAGAATGCCTGCATGTAGTCCGGGTTGTGAGCCAATGGAGAAGTTTCTGAAGTTACAGCAATCATGTGCTTAGAAACATCAAGACCAGCCTGTCTGATGAAATCTTTTACGAATGATTCGTTTGTAAGAGTTTCAAGAGTTGTTCCTGATTTAGAAACAAGTACAAAAATTGTGTGAGCAAGGTCAAGAGAAGCAACAACTGCAGCACCATCATCCGGGTCAACGTTAGAGATGAATTTTGCTTCCATCTTGAATGTGTTGTTTGCTTTTGCCCAGTTTTCAAGAGCAAGGTAGATGGCACGTGGACCAAGGTCTGAACCACCAATACCAATCTGGCAAACCTGAGTATATTTTTCGCCCTTTTCGTTTACGATTTTTCCTGAGTGAACATCGTTTGCAAAGTCAGCAATGCGTTTCTGTTCTGCGATGTAGAAATCGCGCTTGTTTACACCGTCAGCCATAACGTCTTTGCCAAGCTGACCGCGAGTAAGCTGGTGAAGAACCATGCGTTTTTCGCCAGTATTTACAACTTCACCGTTGTAGAGAGCTTCGAACTTTTCAAGAAGCTGTGATTCGTCAGAAAGTTCCTGAAGAGTTTTAAGAATCTGTTCATTTACCTGTTTTGCAGCGTAGTTGTATGTAAGTCCTGCTGCCATTGGAATTGAATATTCCTTAATGCGATTTACAGCATTTGCAGAAGAAAGTTCATCTGCAATTGAAACCATGCCTTTAAGTGACATCAACTTTTTCCATGAAGAAAGTGTGTCTGCATTTGCCCATGTAGCCATTTGAAGCCTCTGTTATATATAAAATACTTCGCCAAAAATGCGATAATATTAGAATAATAATGAATTTTCAGAAATATTACAATTAAGCATAATATTTTAATGGGCGCAAATATTGTTTGCAAACGGCTTTTCGTGGCCCGCTAACGCTTGGTCTCACTTCGTTCGCCTGCACTTCGTGCACCACTACAATCCGGCGCAGGTTGTTTTTACGCGCCAGCCGCGCAAAAATTCTTTTCCTACTTATTCTTTTCTGCCAGATTCACAAGCCAGCGTTCTTTTTTAAGCCAGAAGTATGCTACAAGAGTTTTTGGTACATCGCTGAGTTTTACAATGGCAAACATCTGGATTGGGTTCAGCTTTGTAAAGAAGGTCAGGATGATGATTCCTGCAAGGAACAGAACATTTCCTACTGTATCGCAGACTGCCCCCATCTTTGTGTCTCCTCCTGTGCGGGAAATTGCGTACTGTGCGTTGATTAATGCCCAAAGCGGAAGATAAATAGCTGAAACAAGAACCAGATTTCTAGCGTAAATTTGAGCCTGAGGTGTCAGGTTCTTGAAAATGTGCGGAATTAAAAGAATGCTGAATGAACCTGCAATTGCAAAAACTAAACCAAAAATAGTTGCGCCGCTTATAACCCAGTTTTTGTATTTTCGGCTTTGTTCCAGATGACCGGCTCCCAGCTCCTGCCCGATGATGACGCCTGTGCTGGTAACAATTCCGCTAAAGCATATAAAGAAAAGATTTGCGATTGCAAAACCTGCAGCCATGCCAGAAACAACTTCTGCACCGCCGCGAGTGTTGTACAGGGCATTTGAAAAAGTTTCTGAAAATGCCCAGAAAATTTCTGAATACAGAATTACAACAGACTTTTTTAGCAGATTTTTGAAAAGCGGAATTTTAATCACAAAAAGTTTTAAAGGATTAAAAATAAACGGCGGACGTTTGTAAAGACAATAGCCTGTGAACAATATGAGTTCAGCAGCTCTTGCGATTACTGTTGCATAACCTGCACCTGCAACTTCAAGGCGAGGGGCACCAAGATTTCCGTAAATAAGAATCCAGTTAAAGAATGTGTTTACAAGTGTTGCAATGGTTGAAATAACAAGTGGTGCGCGAACAAGTTCGATTTCACGAAGGGAAGAGGATAATGAATTTGAAAGCACCATCAAAAACCAGGACAATGCTACTGAACGGGAATAAATCTGAGCCTGATCAAGAATAGCAGGAGCATCGCTGTTTACAGTTACCATAAGATTGAAAACAGGGCGAGGAGCAATGTAACAGAAGCCAGCATAAAGAACGCCGCATAGACCTGCAACAAGAAGCTTGAACCGCAAAGTCTGCTGCATTCCTTCTTTATCTTCTGCGCCTTTGAACTGGCTCATAAAAATTCCACCGGCCATACAGATGGTGTTGGCAAAAACAAGAAAGATAAAGTTTATTTGACCGGCGATGTTTACGCCACCCATTTTTATGTCACCAAGTCCGGCAACCATAAAATTGTCTATTAAGGAAACAAGGCTTTGAATTAAAAGCTGACCAATTACAGGGAGAGCAATCATCAATGCTCTTTTATAAAATGAAGAAGTTCCGATATATTTGTTATTCATAGTGGTAATAGTATATCACTATGTACTACTATTTCAAGTAAATTTGTAGTTTAAAATTTCATACTCAGAATGGAACTTTTTCGATAGCATTGAAAAAGCGCTCAATGACTCTTTCTACAATTTTCTGAGTTGTTACGCCAACAGCATATACTGCTAATTTGACAATTCAAGTTTAAAAAAAAAGGAGGCTGTCCAATAAGTTTGCATTACGGTGGTTGAGTTTATCGAAACCACCACATTTAGTGTAGCAGTCATTTCGACGAGCTCAATGAGCGCTACACTCATTACTTTTTGGACAGCCCCTTTGCAATTTGCGTTTTTTATACGTTATGCTTTTACGAATTCTTTTTTCAGGAAGTCAAGGTCAAGTTCTGGGTAAAGAACGTGAGCGCCAAGAAGTGCATTTACGCGCTTTTTAGCTTCAGCCTGAACTGATGGATCAAGGTCAATCTTTCCCTTTGCAGGTTTTCCTTCTTTTGTAAGACCAGGTTTTGTTCCTTTAAGAACAAAGTCGATGATGTCTGCTACTTCTTTCATGTCTTTTTCATCCATGCCAAGAGTTGTAAGACCTGGAGTACCAATACGGATACCTGATGTCCACCATGCACCGTTCTTGTCATAAGGAAGTGCGTTAGCGTTTGCTGTTACACCGCAGGCGAACAAAGCTGCTTCTGCCTGTTTTCCTGTAAGACCGTAGCCTGTTACGTCAACAAGCATAAGGTGGTTGTCTGTACCGCCAGTCTGAAGTGGCATTCCGTGTGATTTACAGCCTTCAGCAAGAGCAGCAGCATTCTTTACAACCTGAGCGGCCCAAGCCTGGTAAGAAGGAGTTGAAGCTTCTTTGAAAGCGATTGCTTTTGCAGCCATTATGTGACCAAGAGGTCCACCCAATACCATTGGACAGCCCTTGTTTACGTAGTCTGCGAATTCTTTTTTACAGAGAATCATGGCACCACGTGGACCGCGGAGTGTTTTATGAGTTGTAGTTGTTACGATGTCTGCCCATTTTACTGGATCAAAGTCGCCTGTGAATACTTTACCGGCAACAAGACCTGCGAAGTGAGCCATATCTACCATCAAAACTGCTCCACACTTGTCTGCGATTTCACGGAAGCGTTTGAAGTTTATTTTTCTTGGGTAAGCAGAGAAACCTGTTAAAAGGATGAGAGGTTTAACTTCCATAGCCTGCTTTTCGATTGCATCGTAGTCAAGAAGACCTGTTTCCTTATCAACACCATAAGGATGTGATTCGAACATGCGGGCAGAAACGTTCATTTTGTAACCGTGTGTAAGGTGACCACCGCAAGAGTAGTCAAGCCCCATAAGTTTCTGATTACCGAACTTCTTGCGAAGGTCATCGAACTGCTGGTCTGTAAGGTCGTTCAAAGATTTTACGCCAAGTTCTTCAAGAGTTGGAGTTTCAACCTTTGCAGAAAGAATTGCCCAGTAAGCAACAAGGTTTGTGTCTGCACCAGAATGTGGCTGAACATAAGCGTAGTCAGCACCGAAAAGTTTTTCTGCTTCGCGGGCTGCACAGTTTTCAACAGCGTCAATGTTTACACATCCGCCATAGTAGCGGTGTTCTGGATATCCTTCAGCGTATTTATCTGTAAGAAGGTTTCCCATTGCAGATTGAACGTTCAGAGAACAGTAGTTTTCAGAAGCTACAAGTTTAAGGTGACTGCGCTGGTTTTCAATTTCGTTTACGATTGAAGCAGCAATCTCAGATCCTACAGCAGCAACCTGCTGAAGATTTGCAACATAAGCACACATAGCGGCATTTGGTTTTCCGTTACATGATGCAAGGTAATTTTCTAATGGTGTAGACATTAGTGTCTCCTTGTTGAAGTCAGTTTATTTCTATATATGATAGCGAATTCACAAATGGCTTTCAATATGACATTTTTATAAGAAGTGTCAAAACAGGTATAAACGGATAAGGTTGTTGATTCGTGAAAAGTATGCTCCTGAATGATTTATCTGTTGCTGTGGGGATTGCGAGGACTTTTGTCTTCGGCAATTGAGACACGAACTTTGCGGCCGTCTAAGTCTTTGCCGTTAAGACTGCGGATTGCGTTGAATGCTGCATCGTCATCAGGCATTTCTACAAATCCAAAGCCTTTAGAGCGGTTTGTTATTTTGTCCATTATGAGTGTGGCTGAAATTACTTCGCCAAATGCGCTGAATGCATTGTTCAATGATTCTTCTGTTGTGTTGAAGCTAAGGTTTCCGATATAAATTCTTTTCATAGGAAAAGTATAGCGGATTTTCACCGCTGGTGTAAGCGGGTAGCAAAGGTCGGTTGTAACCGACGAGGACTGAAGGATGCAAAAGTAACAGGTGCGCGGTTTGCGCGGTAAGATGACTGCGCGCGGGTACCCGAGCAGGAAAAACCTGCGAGAGCACCCGCGAAGAGCGAACGTCGGTTGTAACCGACGCAGACAGAAGAATGCAAAAGTAACAGGTGCGCGGTTTAGCGCGGTGATATGATTGCGCGCGGGTATGGAAGGGTTGCCGCAGGCAAGGCGGAAGGAGCTGGCGCGCAGCGACGGCGACTGGAGACCAAGCGTTAGCGGGCCCTGGAACACCCGTTGCCGATAAGATTTGCGCCCAAAAAAGAATTTTGTGATATAATTCAAGTATGGGAATGGATTGGGAAGCTTACAGAAAATTTGTCTCACCTGAATGTAACCGCCGGGATTTTATTGTGGACTGGCTGGGGACAAGGGGCGTTAAAGCTGTTGTGCTTCCGATTGACGGCCACGAGCATATTTATGTGAAGTTTGACCGTACTGGCTATAATCCGATTTTTAAAATCAAGACTGTTGTTGCGCATTACGACAGGTTTGATGGAAGTCCTGGGGCTAACGATAATTCTTCGTCGGTTTTTGCGCTGATGCATTGGGCTGTACTGCTTTCTAAGACTATGATGCAGCATAATGTGAGGCTGATTTTTACGGATGGCGAAGAGATTGGCAGCGGGGCAGGTGCTTCTGGCCATGGGGTAGGTGCCAGCGGAAGTTCTGGATCTGTTGCGGACCAGGGGGCTTTTGGCCTTGCCAATGTTTTTAAGCGGCTGGGAATTACTGACGACGATGTGTTTGTTTTTGACTGCGTTGGGCGTGGTACGGTTCCAGTGATGGGGCATAGCGTTTTGCCTAAAAAAGTTGCGGTTCAGTTTAGAAATCGTTTTATTGATTTGAAGGATAGGACTGAAAATATGCTGAGGATTTCCAGCGGTGGAAATTTTGTTACAGCTCCTGTTTCTTACAGTGACAATGCAGGTTTTCTTGCCTGCGGAATTCCTGCGGTTGCAATTACTATGCTTCCTATTGAAGAGGTCAGCAAATACATGTATGACCTTGTGAGGGTGCCGATTCTTGAAGCGTTTGTTACAAATGGTAAGGTGCCGGAATATTTTGACAGGGCACAGCTGGAATCAATGATTCCTTATACATGGAAGCTTTTGCATACTAAAAATGATAATATTGAAAGTCTTACAAAAGAAAGCTTTACTATAATGGAACATATTTTGAATTCTCTGGCAAATATGCGGACTGTTCAAAATTAAAGGGCAAAGATATTGATTCTGTTAGATTGCCTCATTATGAAGGGGTGAAAACTTATACGGTTGCTGTAACTGGTGATATTCCTCCTTTGGATTATATTAAAGGATGAACCTAAAGAGGCTGTCCAATAAGTTTGCATTACGGTGGTTGAGTTTATCGAAACCACCTGTCGAAGGACTCAATGAGCGCTACACTCATTACTTTTGGGACAGCCCCTTTTTAATGGTTCTTCGATTGTTGCCTTACTCCCATCCAAATGTAGCAGGCGGTTTGTTTGTGGCATCGAAGTACAGTGCGTCAACAAAATCTAATCCAGCGATCTTTTCAACGATTGCGCCAAGAACATCCTTTGGAAGCATTGCAAATCTTGCTGTCATTACGTCTTCTGAAACTACCGGGCGCAAAACGAAAGTTGCCTTGTCTGCGCTTGTGGCATAAGGAAGATCAATTGTAAGGTGCTGGAAAATCTGGCCGTACCAGCCGCTTTTGTGGAGTTCTGTGAGGACGATGTTGTCTACTTCACGGAGCTGGTCAAGGCGGCGTTTGTCACAGAAACCTTCCTGAAGCACAAGGTCTTCGTCCTTTATGCCGGGTTTCTGGTACAATTTGATTGTTGTGCGATTGATGTATTTTGCGGCATTTGTGATTGTTGAAGAACATTCTTCAATCTTTTCACGCTTTTTAGGGAAATGTTTCATTCCAAGTTCTGCGGCTTTTTCGCCGCATGGCCATTCGTCAGCCTTTGCAGGACCAAAATCAAGACACGCAGGGAAACGGTAAGTTCTAAAGTCACCCTGAACACCAACTGAGCGAACAGGAAGTACGTTTCTTGAAAGATTTGCAGAACAGTTTGGACAGAACATGTTAAGTTCTGTTTCCTTCAGTTCTTTCTTTGCGGCAGCAAGTTCTTCATCATCCTTTGCACCCCAGGATTTTCCGTCATTGCAAAGGACGTTGATGGAAAGTCCTGGACCTGGGAATGGATGTCGCATTACAAGTTCGTCTTCAAGGCCAAGAAGTTTGCCAATGGCACGAACTTCGTCTTTGTATAAATCTTTTAATGGTTCAATAATCATTCCGGCAGCAATAAGCTTCTGGATTCCGTCAACACGGTTATGATGAGTTTTGATTACCTTAGAGTTTTTTGTTCCACCGGATTCAATGATATCCGGATACAAAGTTCCCTGAGCAAGCATCCATAGACTTTCGTCCAGTTTCTGCTGAGCTACAACAGCGTCACGAACGGTAATGAAGTTTTCACCAACAGCTATACGCTTTTTCTGAGGATCTGTAAGACCAGCGATTGCTCCAAGGAAGCTTTGGCTTGCATCTTCCACGATGAAATTGTTGAAGCCATGAGCCTTGTATGCTTTTTCTACATTTGCGCTTTCATTTTTGCGCATAAAACCGTTGTCTATGTGAAGCCCAAGAACTCTGTCCTGGCCCAAAGCCTTGTTCAGAAGGGCAAATGCAACAGTTGAATCAACGCCACCGGAAAGGAACAGAAGAACGTTCTTGTCTTTTGCATCTTTTTTTATGTTTTCAATGATAACCTGAAGAACTGTGTTCTGATCCCAGTTTACTTCCATGCCGCAGTATTTTGCGAAGTTTTCAAAAATCTGGTTTCCGCATGGAGTATCTTTTACTTCACAGTGGCACTGAAGGCTGAATCGCTTTTTAGAAAGATTCTGTGTAGCTGCAAATGGGCAGTCTTTTGTGGAACCTACTACTTCAAATCCTTCGCCTAAAGAAAGAACACCGTCCTGATGGCTCATCCAGACCTGCTGCACAGGTTCGATTCCCTCGAACAAAGGGGACTTTACTTCCGGGTTAAGAGTCAATTGAGCAAAGCCGAATTCGCCCACATCTGCTTTTCCGACTTTTCCGTTGTAGCCAAGCTGAACGATGTAGTGGCCATAGCAAAGTCCAAGAATTGGAATATCAAGATTCAGGATTTCTGAATTGAATTCAGGAACTTTTTCGTCGTAAACGGAACTTGGTCCGCCACTGAAAACAATGCCTTTGCAGTTTTCGAAAACAGATAAATCTGTAGAAGGCAATGCAATTTCTGAATAATAACCCAATGCACGGAATCTTTTTGCGATAAGGTGCGCATACTGGCTTCCAAAATCCAAAACAACAATCTTTGAACGTGACATAAAACATCCTGCTGCCGTCATACGGCAATGTATTTATCGTTGTGCCATTTTATCAAATAAGAGGATTTGTGTTAACGGTATAACATGGATTTTTTTATAAGACAAAATCATGATGATTTTCTAAAAATACATAAAAGCTTATTGATTTTTTATGTCTGACCAGATTGTCAGGGAATTGGTCTACTTATTCCATAAACAGAGAGTTAATATAGTCAGACAGAGTGTCATTTAATGATATTCAGAATTTTTTTCATCAATAAAAAGAAATAACTGCAAGAATGCCCAATTGCCAACGATGATTTAGCCTTATTATTCAGACAATTTGCAGACGACCTGAGTTCTGTGGAAACTTTAGTAAATGAGATGACATTTTCAAGACTGGAGAAAACATAAAATTAATAATGCAACAGCTCCTGCCACATTAACAACCAGATGTAATTTTCCATATTTCAAGATAAAGCAACCTGATTAGGATTTCTTTATTTTCTGTCAAATTAAGCTGAATATAAGGAGCTAACCAGACAAGATAATAATCTTCGGCTTTACTATAATAAATTATGCTTGTATCTGTTTGAATTGTTTCGCCACAAAAAGCGAGCAATTGAACCATATCCTTATTATTTTTTCCATAGTACAATGCATACTCCAGGTTTGTCATTCCGTCTGTGAATGAATTAACGTCCGCTCCATACTCAATCAAAAGCCTGCCATTTCTGGAAGATTCAGAATAACTGCAATGCGAAGTGCAGTTCCTCCATCTTTTGTTACGGCATTTACATCTGCTCCATATTTCAACAGAAGTCTGGCAGCTGAAATATTATTTTTGGAGACTGCATACATAAGTGGCGAAAATATATTATCTTTTGCTCCTTGATTTGGATTTGCTCCGCATTTCAAAAGAAAGTCAAGATTTTCATAATGCTCAGTTCCATCTGGAGTGACATAGCAATTATCTATTTCATCAAAAATATCAAATTTTACTCCATGTTTTATCAGAACCTTTCCAGCCTCGTATGCATTTGCAATTTTTGCAAGCCAGATAGATGAATTGTAGTAGCCGTAGCCATTTATATGATTTACATCCGCTCCATGCAAAATTAAAAGTTCCTTAATTTTGTAAACCGCAAGTTGTTTCAACAACAGAGGATTTACAAAACGTTCGCACAAGCGAACACGTAAATAAATAGAGTTTTTGCAAAAAAAACTCGAGACTTAAAATAGATGGCGAAATTTTAGCCATCTATTTTAATCGTTCACATAAGCAGGGATTATTTTTTGTAATTGCAACATCCAAAGAGTGGCCAAGCTTATACCCCTCACAAATATTTACATTTATATTCTGTTTTAACAGGCTGGAAACTTTTTCAATATCTTCGCCAAAAACTGCATTCCAAAGGGCTTTCTGCGTTTTAAAAACATCAGAGTTTAAAAATCATCAGTATAAAAAGATTTATCATCCAGCACAAAATGAAAGCGGTTGAGACCAGTTTCCTTATTTTTGGATAACTGACAATTATAAGATGTTGTGTCTATTCCAGCAGGTACTGCAATTTGAACAACACTTGAACTCCCCATTGAAGACGAAAGTTCATCTCTCACAACTGGTGCTGAAACGCCCCTGTTAGCGTCAGAAAAATCAAAATCACAAAAATTGATGTCAGCACAGAGCTTGTATCTGTTGCACCTTCCGTTAAAAACAGGATTGTAGTCATCATAAAAGGCCGCCAGCTTTTTATAGTCATTCTCTGAAAGAGATTTGTTATCACAAGTGAACCATACATCTAGCTCAGAAAAGAATGTCGTTTTTTCAGGCTTAAAGTCATAGCAAATCACGCAATTTGCACCGGGGCTTGTATTGCTTTCGACAATGTAAAAATTGTTCCTAAGCCGAATCTCGTTAAATTGATATTCAAGCATATTGAGCCGCTCGTTACCAAGAAAAAATCCATTTTTAGAAATATTAATTCTGATAGTTTTGTTCATTTGCGTAATTTAGATGATAAAATATAAGTTTGTTATCGAGGTCAACTTAAAGGCGACTTTTGGAAAAAAATATCACCAAAATCTGCACAAATTACATTTAAATATACTACCAAAAACTGCATATTTTACATCAAATAGTGTTGTCAAAAACTGCATCTTCATCCAATTTTACACCACAAGCTACAACAAAATTTAGCTCCATCAATAAGCTGTTCTCCACAATTTTCACAAAATTTCTTAGTGTTAACTGATTTTTCTTCAACAACGTTACAGTTTTGTTCAGCTGATTTTACTTGATTCAACTCCACCATTTAGTTGGTCATTTACTGGTCTTTTGTTTCACCTTGTAAATCTATTGAATCGTGAAACAATTTCTTTCCACATTTGGAGCAGAATTTCACATCATCCGCTAATTCTTTTCCACAGTATTTACAAAACATATATAACCTCCGTTTTTATGGTTTCTATACTAAAATATGATTATGAGATTTAACCATTCTTTTTTATTTTTCCTCTGTTTTATTTTTTGAGATTTCAATAACTGCATTTGTTTTTGGAAATTTAATTTTATAATCATAATCTTTCAAAGATTCAAAGAATGATTTATCTATCGGAGTATCAGTTGAAATGTAAATTATATCTTTATCTCCAAGTTCAAGTTTTTGATCATTCAATTCTGATTCATCTATGTATTTTATAAGACATATTTTTGCTTTTCTATCATCACCCGTATAAACAAGAGTGATTCCAGAATCTGAAACTTCCAGTGTATTAGAATATGAATTTTCGTGCTTATCACCAACAAATACAAAATAAATAATAGGTACAGCCACTATAAAGCAGATTCCCAAAAAGATTCCATTTTTTATCTTCTCACTATTCATGTTTACATCTCCAAATTTTAAAATAAAGCATATAACTGTAAAAATAAGAATAAGTATAAAAAAAATCACAAGCGAATAATCTTTTCTGTTCTTATTTATTTCTTTTATTTGAAATCTTTTATTTGAAATCTTTTCATAAACCTTCCTTTGCATTGCATCCTGCCCTAAAGTCTTCTTATTTCCAATAGAAAACATTGCATAGGTATATAACCCAAATAAAACAATAATCGCAAATAAAAAACACACCAAAATTCCAAGCCAACCTGTAACATGCAGATATTTCTTTTCAAATATTGCAAATTCATATATCAGTAATCCAAAAGAACAAACAGAAACTATAAAACCCGCATAAATATTAACCTTTGAAACCGAATATGATTTTTCTGCAAGGTAAGTTTTATAAAGAGGCCCAGTTACTTCATCTTCTAGCAAATCTAAGTGTAACTCCCAATTCTCCTGCCAATGTTTTGAAGCTTTACTTGTAAGAAACCAAGAAAAACTAAAAAACAAACCTAGAAGAGAAAGAATGATGAGGGGTAGATCTCCATGTTGCTTTTCATAAATTTCTGTTAGGACTTTAAAATATGCAGCATAAACTACAGTAATAAATGCCCAGAAATATGCAGCCCTTTGCCAAAAGAGTCCTATTTCAAACTTACGAACATCACTTGCAGCCTCATAAGCTTTTTCAGATTTTGATTTGCTTATAATGGATATCAAATCTTCTGATAAAACAATTTTTTTTCTCCATTAGAAACAGATTTTTCCTCTAAACTATAATCTTTACTTTTATCTAAGTTATTCTTATCTTCTTTTAAATATGTTGATGGTGTAACGACTTCTCTATGCCATTTGAATTCGGTCATATTCTTTTTTCCTCATTATTATTTCAATTCTGTTAATCGTTCTTTTGCATAGCTGTCACCTTGAGCTGATGCTTTTTCGAGAGTTGCTTTTCATCAATTGCTAACTCTATTTTTACGTGTTTCCCAAGTGAATTGTTTGAATTAACTGCTTTTGAACTTTATCTTTAATTGATAAATATTGATCTTGAGAAAAGATTATAGCTGGTGCATAAATATAAGTTCTTTCTTCTGTCTCTGCATCTTCAAAAACACAATTCGGGCACAATACATTATATTTTTTCTTATTGAGTTTCAACGCATATCCTTCAAGTCCAAAGATTTTAAATTTATAATCACTTTTACTGACTTTAATTTCAGTAATTATTCCTTCAATAAAATATTTCATTTTACTACCTCAAAAAACTGTTTACTTTGTTACCGTTCCATAATATTGCCATAACGAATCAGACTTCAATTTCGTTTTTGATGAATCCCAATATTCTAGTTCATGCAGATGAATTGTAGTTCTTACTTCATTTTTCCATATTTGCGTTCTAAATTCACTAATCTCATTGCCTACTTTATCATATTCATACTTATGTGTTGTAACACCAGTTCCATATTGGTTAGTGTTTTGTTCCTCTTTAATTGTAAGATAACCATTTCTATCGTATTCATAAACAGTTTCCATGGTAGTATCTATTGTTCCATCATTTTTATACTTGATTTCTTTTAGATTTATCAGATAATTTTTTGAATTATATTTGTAAATATACTGCCTGCCAAGAGTTTTTCCATCATAAATACATTTTTCAGAAATTTTATTTCCTTTTGAATCATATTCAGAATAAATCTCTGTTCCATTACTTATCTTGCGGAGAATCTGATTTCCTGCTTTATCATATTCATACCAGTTTTCAACACCATCTCTAGAACGTTTTTCATGTATTTTATTTCCGTTCAAATCATATTCATAAGTTATAAAATTATTTTTAGAAAGACTGTATCTTGTATTATTCCCATTTTCATCATAGGTATAAGTTACACCTGATGATGTTTGTATTAACCTACCTTTTTCATCATAAGTATACCAAACTTCACGTTCAGGAATATCTTTGCTTTGTTTTTCGTATATTTTTTTCCCATCTGAATTATATTCATAATAATGCAAGAATTTAAATTGACGAGTTATTGTCTTTCCATCCTCTATAACTTCCTTATAAATAATTTCTGAATCACTCTTTACAGGTTCGCCTGCAAATAACATCGAACAAAAAAAATGTAAGCAAAATGTTGCTAAAATTATTTTTTTCATAAAAATTTTCTCCTTATCTATCATTCTTTACCCCTGCTAATGCATATGTTGCATAGATACCAGTATCTTTTTCATAACTATTTACAATAACACAATCAATACTTTTGACAAAAGTTATACTTACATCACAGTTATTATCTTTCATAAGTCTCTTTACCGAGTCAGCTAAATATATGTTCGGATAATATATTTCGTAATTTGCATTTACAAAATAATCCAGATTATGAGAAAACCAAATCGGAACAATTTTATCTAAAATCAATGAAATGTCTCCGTTGTGGAATTTATAAGAATCGTATAACCAATAATGTAGTCTTTCAGTTTTTCCATTTACAGGAACAAGTGCATATCCATCTTTTTCACACCAAGTCGCCCTTTCCTTTTCATCCTTTAATGCAAACAAAGGTGACGGTTCTTTAGAAATCGTTATTTGAATATCTTCATTTGATTTAATATTTTCTTCAGATTTTTCGAATGTTTTTTTTGATATGATATACTTCACATCTTTGTCATTTTTTGAAATCGTACCACTCCAGACAGATAAAATTTTCTTTGTTTCCACTTGAACGGCTTTTAAGCTAAACTTCCAGCCAGAGGAAGAATCTTCAATCTTACCTAAAACTACACACTCCGCACCAAGAGAATTTCCTACAGATTGAATGGTCAGATCACTCACTTCACCAGAGTTTTGATATTCAAATTCTTTTTTGATAAGTGAAAGAGTAAATTCATTTCTTTCTGCAACAGCTGTCTTTTTAAGATTATTTACAAAGTTATAATTTAGCTCAGAATAAATATAATCACTTAAACTTTCTGAATCAGATTGAACATCTACAATTACCACAGTATTTATATGACCATCTATTTTCTTGCATATTTCAGCACAGCCATTGCTTATTGCTTCCTGCAAGCTGTAAGTCTTTGCAAAAAGCGGAATTGCCATCAAAATTGATACAATACAAATTGTAAATTTCTTCATAAAAACTCCTGCCTTTATTGTTCCTTGAATTTTTCTATTTTAAGCATGTCTCTATGAATTCCTCTTCCAAGACATTCTCTATTTTGGAAAGTGCCATTTTTTTAACTGTAGTTGAATTAAAGGCTGAAACCTTTTCAAGTGTTTTTGAAAAAGACGAGACAACTTCTTTTCTATCAGAAATGACTACAGAGATTTGAGGATAAATTGAATGAATGTTTCCTGTAATTTGTTCTGCAATATCTACATCCACACTCATAATATGGTTTTCATTAGTTTTACAAACTGAAAAATCTGAATCAGATACAAGATTGCTTATTTTTGTATAAATGCGTCCATCAGAATCGCCTTTTATATTTATTTTAATTCTGACTTCATGTTTTAAGATTTGAGACATCTGCTTTAGCTCAGACAGTTCTTCCATTAAATTTGTATATTTTTCACAACGATTTGGAAAGATAAAAAGAGCCATATAATACAATTCCTCAAAATTGGAAGCTGCTGACATTAATTTATTTATATTGATTATTGCCTTTAATCCATTTTGATTTCTTACTTGATTTATGCTTTTCGAAATAGAAGAATACTGTATATTCAGTTTGGGTTCCAGAATACTCCATGCCTCTTCCCTTGAAATATAAGCACACACAATATAACTCTTATTATCAGAATCAAAATAAGGTTCTGTATGCTTTATACCAAACAGCTCAATATTAGATTTTATAATTATTTCTCTAGACAAGCTTTCTTTCGTTTCATCTGTATTTGAAAGACTTTGAGTCGCTCTTGTAAATGAGGATATTTCCCGTGAAAAATAAGAAGCAAGATTTCCGTCTGAAGCAGAAACAGCCATCTCTTTGGTGGCTGCATACCCCAGACTGGTTATATATCTTTCAGACGGAAAAACTTGAGATATTGTAAAAGAATCTGCCCATAAAGGCTTTTCGTGCCTTGATGTAGAAGCACACGATATAAAAAAAATCGCTACAAAAAAACAGAAAAGTAATTGAGCAGATTTTTTTGTTTTAGTATGAATAGGCATCTGTAAAGCTACCATCTGTAACAGAATCAATCAAATCTTCAGTAACCTTTGCTTTGAGATATGCAGCTTCCGTTGCTGTTTCATTTATTCCTTTAAGGGCTTCTTTTAACTGATTATTAAAAATCTTTTTATCCATTCCCCATACGGCATAGTACTCATAAAATGTTTCTATTGTTTCACCGTCATCATCAACAAGTTTGTTCTTTGTCCAATAGCTTGCAACTTTTTCCAGTCCAGAAAGCCTTACATTTGTCAGAGATACGCGGTACATATTCAATGTTTCCTGCAAATCTTCGTTATCACTGCCGTTCATTGTTGCTTCTACAGATTTTCCAGCAACTCTTTCCATAATCCCAGCAACTTCTGTTTCAATTTTTACCAGGTCAGCCCATTGCTCAATATAATTAAGTTTATTACCACGGTTAGTTACTACAAACACCTTTTTATTTTCTACGTCCGGCATTGATTTTGATAATACCTTTTCCGAATACTGACCTTCGCCTATACGCTTTACCCATTCAGGAATTTCTGAGCCAAATGTCGCTCCCTGATAATCAATTAAGACTCTTTTTCCAGTATCGACTTTAGAGCCCTGGCCTTTTATTCCAGAGCCTTTTGTTTTTGTTGTAGCACATCCCACAAAAGCCAAGAACGATGCAACAATCACCATCATACCCAAAATCTTCTTCATAAAAACCTCCAATATCTATATATAAGCTATCGCTTATATTCTGAATATTATAAACTTTAGCTTATAATATTTCAACAGTTTTACCTTTATTCTATAATTTATGCCGATTAATGTTGCCGTGGCAGAAACTCTAAGGGAGCTTCGTCAGAAAAAAGGTGTTTCTCAGGAAAAGCTTGCGGAAGCGATAGATTCGCACCAGGTTTATATTTCTGAGATTGAAAATGGCAAAAAGATACCTTCCCTGTCTGTAATTTATAAAACCGCTCAATTTTTTAACCTCTCGCTTAGTGATTTTGCAGCCCTGATTGAAGAAAAGCTCTAAGCTTCTATATAACAATATCATCAGCTGATAATTTATTGGTCAATTTGCAGGCGACTTTTTACATTCCTTTTGAAAAATATTGCGATTTTTACTCCTTCAAAAATGCCTTCCCTGTTTTTTCAAATATTTCATTGTTTATTTTCAAAATGTCAAAATCACGATGTGAAATATGCTCTTTAAAAATTGAATCTACTGGATTTTTCTCATCAAACAGATATCCCGCACTTTCCAAAAGACTTTCTGCCTGAGCAAGCGTAAGGCGCAAGCCAATTATAAGCTGAAGCACAGTTTCTTTTTTAGGACGATAATCGGGATCTGTTCTGCTCCTGATTTTAGAAAAATTCTGTTTGCTCATTCCGCCTTTTTTATAAATCAGACTGATGTCACCTTTCCCGCCAAGAGAAAATGTACTGATATAAAAATTCAAAGTTTCCAGGAATGAATGTTTTTCTTCTATAATGTGGGGTGTAATTGAAAGATTCAAATCTGCTCCGTTTTTCTGAAGCACTTTTACAGCTTCTATTGCATTCACATAAATTGCATATATCAGGGCTGAAAAACCACTCCTGCTTTTTGCATTTACATCGGCCCCGTAATCAATTAAAAGCTGAATAATATTTGTTTCATTTAAAAAGCTTGCAAGCATAAGAGGTGTATAACCTTTTGAATCTGACTGATTTGGCGAAAGACCACTATCCAGAAGAATCCTGACAATTTCAACTTTTCGCTGGCTTATGGCTATCATCAAGGGAGTCCATTCTGTAGTAAGGGCAGGAAGTTTATTTTTGCCAAGCTGATTTAAAGCAAAAATCAGACTTTTTGAAAAAAGATTTGAACTTCGTGAAAGGTCTATCAGCTCGCTAAGGTGAATGATATATGGAGTTCCTTTTACATCATCCTCTTCCTTGTAAAAATTCAGAAAGCCTGAACCGTTACTTGTAGTAAGCGACCACTTTGTTTTATGTTCAGCCATTTTTCTGCGGACATCTTGAGAAAGGCTGGGATTGTATCGATAATCATAATAATAAGGCAGTCTGCAGCCAAGTTTTTCAAGCTCATTTTTCAGAACTTCCGTGCTGCTGGTCATAATGTAATCGTACTTCTTTCCATATAATAATGATTGTTTCCTGTATTCTTTCACTGTTATTGTTCATGATTACATTATATCACTCTTTTTCAGGAAGACGGTAAACTGACAGGCGACTTTTATTTTCAATGAAATTTTATTAAATTTCAAATACAAATATATAAAACTGAATTGCACCCCAATTATTGAACACAGATCCTTGCAACGTTGTATTTGTTTGCAATTGTTCCTGCTCCTCCTTCTCCTGATAAATATGCATTTACAACTTTTATCTTGAACTCATTTGAGTATTTAGACATAAAAAAATGCACCTCCTGAAATTGAACTTTCTTTGTCCAATTTTAGGGGTACTTCAAACAGAGCTTTTTAAGTTTTTATTCGTGCGGAGAGTTGAATACCCCGATGCTTGTGTCGGGGTTCGTTCTTTTTACTGTCTGTTCTTTTTGTATTCGCAGGCAGCTTTTACAAACTCGCGGAACAAAGGACCGGCCTTATTTGGGCGGCTCTTGAATTCTGGGTGGAACTGGCCTGCAACCATCCAGGGATGATCAGGAACTTCTACTGTTTCTACAAGGTCACGTTCTGGGTTTACACCGGAGATTATAAGACCTGCATTTTTAAGGTCTTCGCGGTATTTATTGTTGAATTCGTAGCGGTGACGGTGGCGTTCCCAGATTGTAGTTGAACCGTAGGCTTCGTATACTTTTGTTCCTTTTTCAACTGCACATTCAAATTTTCCAAGGCGGAGAGTACCACCAAGAATTTTTCCGTTCTGGTCTGGCATAAGGTCAATTACAGGATATTTAGTGTTCTTGTCCATCTCTGTAGAGTTTGCACCTTCAAGTCCAAGAACGTTGCGGGCATATTCAATACATACAATCTGCATACCAAGGCAGATTCCAAAATAAGGAACTTTCTTTGTACGGCAGTACTTTGCTGTGTTAATCATACCTTCAATACCGCGGTCACCAAATCCTCCAGGAACGATGACTGCATCTGCATCCTTAAGGCGTGCTTCTGTTGTGGCGTCATCAACAAGTTCTTCAGAAGAAACCCAGTCTATTTCAATGTCTGCAAGATTTTCAATACCGCCGTGAATAAGGGATTCAACAACTGAAAGATAAGCGTCGTGAAGGGCAACATATTTACCTACCAGGGCAATTTTTACCTTCTGAGTTGGGTTGTTGTAGGCATCAACCATGCGCTTCCATTCAGATAAATCTGCTGGTCCTTTCTTAATTCCAAGAGCTTCGCAGACAGCCTTACCGATTCCTTCGTTTTCAAGCTGGAGAGGAACTTCGTAAATTGAGCGGGCATTAAGATTCTGAATGATATGGTTAGGGTCAACGTTACAGAAAGAAGCAAGGCGTTCGCGGGTTGCTTCATCGATTGGATGTTCTGTACGGAGCATGATGATGTTTGGTTTGATTCCCAATTCCTGAAGCTCTTTTACAGAATGCTGAGTTGGCTTTGTCTTAAGTTCATGGGCAGTTTCAATGTATGGCACAAGAGTAAGGTGAATGTAACAGCAGTTTTCTTCGCCAACCTCGTATTTAATCTGGCGGATAGCTTCTACGAATGGAAGAGATTCAATATCACCGATAGTACCACCGATTTCTGTGATGATTACGTCTGCTTTTGTTTCTTTTGTAGAAAGAAGCATGCGGCGTTTGATTTCTTCTGTTATGTTAGGAATTACCTGAACTGTACCTCCATGGAATTTTCCTTCGCGTTCCATGTTAAGAACTGTAAGGTAAACGCGACCTGCAGTTGTATTTGAAGACTGTGACAAAGATGTATCTGTAAAACGTTCGTAGTGACCAAGGTCAAGGTCAGTTTCTGCACCGTCATCAGTTACGAAAACTTCACCGTGCTGAATAGGATTCATTGTACCCGGGTCAATATTCAGATAAGGGTCAAATTTCTGGTTTACTACGCTGAGTCCAAGATTTTTAAGAATGAGACCAATGGAAGCAGCTGCAATACCTTTTCCAAGCCCAGAAACAACACCACCTGTTACGAAAATATACTTTGTCATCAGAATATCCTTATGTTTTACAATATTATATCTTTCCACTATAACAAAATGCCGTTGTTTCGTCCATAAATTTTAGCGGTATATGTGGACAGTGTGGACATGGCTTTTGATGTAGCGTCCGGATTGCTGTTGAGTAATCTGTTGAATTCATCGGTTTTGATTTTTACAATCTGACAGTCAGTTATGGCTGTAGCAGAGCCAAAACGGTTAATGTTCAGAAGAAATTCGAATTCGCCAAAAAAAGTTCCCTTATAGTGAAGAGTTTTTACGCCGTTTCGTACTTCACATACGGAACCAAAAATTATGTAGTAAACGCAATCAACGTTTTCATTTTCGGAGAAAATTGTTTTTCCTGCTTCTACAATAATAGTGTTTTCTTTTGTCATTATTGCAGAAGGCGTAATAAAAAGACTTCTTCGGATGCTGCCGATAAAACCGTCTTCCCATGCAGGAAGTGTATAAAGTTCACCTAAGAGAAGTGTTTTATAGAACTGAATGGAAAAGAGCAGTTGGGCGAAAAACATGAAAGAAACAAAGAAGACGTAAACTTCAAACAGAAGAATTACGATTTTTCCGAGAACGCCGTAAATTGTATTGTAATTGGCTCTATTAAGAAAAGTGTAAACTAAAAATATGAAGCCGTAGAAAAAAGCTGTGTTAAAAAAGGCGCAAAGTATGCAGAGGGTATGTTTTGGTTGTGTACCTGAACAATAGCGGTATGCCACTGCAGAAAAAAGGAAAAGAATTGCGTAGAGCGTCCAGTTTACAAGTCTGGTAGAAAAAGTACTGAAAATTACAGGAAAAGTTTGCTCTATAATGGAAAAAACAGGGAAGGTAAGTACCTGCCGCATAATGAAGGCCGCAAAAAAGACTACGGCACTCAAAACGACGATAACAAATTCACCTGCAAACGTAAAAAACTGGTTTACAAAAGGTCTGTTTGGAGCGACTGTGTGAAAAATCTGGTTCATTCCCTTTACAACAGAAAGAAAAAGTTTTCTTGCCATCCATATAATGAAAATCACAAGAAAAAGATTTCCCCACGTAAAAGTAAATCCCTGAGGAAGTGAGTTTATGATTTTGTTTATATCGATGTAAGGATTGATTTCTTTAAGAATCTGTTTAAATCCATCAATCATGTGTGGTGTAATATGAAGAAAACGGATAAAAACCGTCATAATGATTACAAGAATCGGAATAAAACTGAAAATAAAACTGAAGGCGCAGGCAGATGCACAGGCATCCAGATTATTCTTTAAGAAAAATCTTAAAGTGAGAAAAAAAAGCTGAGGAATACGTAAAAACTTCGATTTCAGTTTATTCTGCATAGTTAAATATAAAAGCCACAGAGAATACGGATTTTTCACAGGTTTTATTCGTAAAAATAAAAATCTGTAAGCCATCCGTTTTCAATCTGTGGCTAATTAAAAATTAGAAATCAGCCAGTTTTGGAGTGCGTGGGTAAGGAATTACATCGCGGATGTTTTCCATACCTGTTACGTAACGGATAAGACGTTCAAATCCAAGACCGAATCCAGAGTGTGGAACTGTGCCGAACTTTCTAAGGTCAAGGTACCAGTCGTAGATTGATTTATCCATACCGCGCTTTTCAATTTCTGCGCAGAGTTTTTCGTAGGATTCTTCACGTTCAGAACCGCCGATAAGTTCACCGATTCCAGGAACAAGAACGTCTACAGCCTTAACTGTCTTTCCGTCATCATTCTGTTTCATATAGAAAGACTTGATTTCCTTTGGATAGTTGAAAACCATTACAGGGCAGCCGAAAATCTTTTCTGTAAGGTAGCGTTCGTGTTCTGTGGCAATATCGCAACCCCAGTATGGGCTGAATTCAAACTTAGCGCCGTTCTTTTCTGCTTCTTCAAGTTTTGCAATAGCGTCTGTGTAAGAAATGCGGACAAAGTCAGCTTTTGCAACTTTTTCAAGCTGTTCAATGAGGCCAGGCTGGATTCTCTTGTCAAAGAATTCAAGGTCAGCGCGGCATTTTGTCAAAGCCCAGTTCAAAAGGTATTTTACAAAGTCTTCCTGAATGTCCATGTCATCGTTCAAGTCAAAGAAAGCCATTTCAGGTTCAATCATCCAGAATTCAGCAAGGTGACGTGGAGTATTTGAGTTTTCTGCACGGAATGTTGGTCCGAATGTGTAAACGCGGCTCAAAGCTGTAGCCATTGTTTCTGCTTCCAGCTGACCAGAAACTGTAAGGCTTGCCTTTTTACCAAAGAAGTCTTTTGAATAGTCAACAAGCTTTGCAGCATCTTCCACCTTCATGCCCTTTGCACCTTTTTCAAGAGCGATTTCGGCAATCTTTTCCATGCTCAGTGTTGTTACCTGGAACATTTCGCCGGCACCTTCACAGTCAGAACAGGTGATTTCTGGAGCGTTAATGTACTGGAAACCTCTTTCCTGGAAGAATGAATGAACGGCAAAAGCCATCTGGTTACGAACACGGTAAACAGCACCAAAAGTGTTTGTACGTGCGCGAAGATGAGCATTTGTGCGAAGATATTCCATAGACATCTTGTTTTTCTGCAATGGATATTCGTCCGGATTACAGGTTCCAAGGCACTTAAGGCTTTCCAGTGTAACTTCAACAGCCTGACCACTTGCAGGCGATTCAATCAAAACACCTTCAGCGCGAACTGATGCGCCAGTGTTCAGTTTTTTAAGTTCTTCTTCGATATTATTTACATTTGCATTATTAGAAGGATTGTTGCGGTCAAATGTAAGCTGAATGTTTGCAAAACAGCTTCCGTCATTTACCTGAATGAAAACAAGGTTTTTAGAGTCGCGAACAGTGCGAACCCAGCCGCAGACAGTAACTTTCTGTCCTTCTGGTTTAGTTGAAAGTAAATCTTTAATTAATGTTGGAACCATATTGGTTCACCTCCTGAAATGCCATTTAGAAAGACGGCGATGGGCAGCGTTCCTAAATGCTTTGATGTAAATAATAAATAATGTTAGATATTATAATTAGTTCATCAGTTTTCTTCAATAAAAGAAAAAAGAAAAGTTTTTGCTACTAATTCGTAAGGGATTTTGTCCAGGGAATTCGTAAGATCCGAATGCAGATCTTGTTCAGCTTGAGGCAGAACCTTATGTCAGAACGACACATCCGACTCAGCCAAGGTCAAAATATTTCGGTGAAGAACTTCAAATAGACGCAAGCATACATCTGTGGTTCGGTGCAAAAAAAAGCGCCCTGCACAGGGCCATAGATGATGCAACAGGAATAATTGCAGGCGCCTGGTTCAATTTGAGTACAAAAAGAAAATTGACAAAGATATGGCTGAAGATACGGAGAAGCCTGTTATTCGTAAGAAATACATACCGCCTTATGACAGCATTTGGCTCATAACAAATTCGAATTTATTCAGAAAAAAAGGCTGTCCAATAAGTTTGTATTACGGTGGTTGAGTTTATCGAAACCACCACATTTAGTGTAGCGCTCATTACTTTTGGGACACCCCCCCCATTACGGACAAAATCCCTTGCGGATGATATAAATCGTTTCTTGTGGTGTTTTTTTGTTATTGATAATAAAATTTTGTAATAAACAAAAAGGTTAGTGAATGTTTTAATATTTTGTATTGCATGTTGAGTATATTTATGTAAAATTTGTTTATATCGTAAAAGTCATTATAATGAAAATTGTATGAAAAGAGTAATGACAAGCTTATCAATGTTAATTTTTGTTTTAGTTTTAAATTCTTGCGATGTTAACTCTAAATCTGAAATAGAGGCATCACTTATTTTAAATTTTTGCAATGTTGCCTCAAAATCTGAAACAGAGGCACTACTTATTCCAGAAATGGTATTTGTAAAAGGTGGAATAATCGAAGGTAAAGATTATCCGTGGGCTCCTCCAAAAGGTAATTTTCCAAAAGGAAGACGCGTTCAGCTAAGTGATTTTGAAATTGGAAAATACGAAGTAACACAAGAAGAATATTACAGTGTTATGAAAGATGAAGTTGTATCTGTAACAGCTTATGTTGATGGAGTTGGTGAAAGAACTGCGGAATTTTTTATGGATAGCAGACCTTCCTTTT
>JAFOCI010000080.1 GCA_017381365.1 Treponema sp. | reverse complement strand
GCCGCACCAACCACATTGAATGCCTTTGGCAGCCACATTCCGCTTGTATATGATTTTTCGTTTACTTTTGAAATATTGATTACCGGCAAATCATTATCATAAGCGAATGACATACCATAAACATTTGCTGCGCTGTTATCTTTTCCAGTTTTTACTGGTGCAGGAATTTCTGTTACACCGTCAGAATCAAGTTTTGCAGAAGTATCTTCTACCACGATATAGAGTTTATGTGTTCCTGAACCCCAGCCTGTTACATCTTCATTCAATGAATAAACTGTTGTTCCGTTCAATACTAATGAATCAATTGTTTTCTTAAGATGTTCTTCGTCTACCCCATCAACATAAATCTTTATTGAACTTAATCCGTTGTCATCTTTTACTGTTCCATAGAGAGTGTTGTTTCCCATACCGAACAGGTTTTTGCCGGCAGTTACTTTTTCAGATTCTGTTTCCACAAATGTCTGTGTTACGCCGCTAAGCACTACTGTTGGAATATTTGTTGACTGTTTTGCCTTGAAGTTTACAGTACTTTCAACAGAATCGTTTCCTGCAAAGTCTGTTGCTATAAGGTGAACTGTATAAACACCGTCTTTCAAAGTTGCAGTATCAATCTTGATTGAGAAATCGCTTGAAGCACCGTCTGACAGACTACATTTATTAGAATATGAACTGCTTGCAATTGCAGTTAAAGTACCTGAACTTGTGTTTCCTGACGCAACTGGAGTTCCTGTTACCCACCATCGTAAACCGTCGGCATTTTTAAGTTTAGTTTCATCTGTAACTCGGCTAGAAACTGTTATAACGCCGTTTACATAAGTTGTTAAATTTTCTGTAACAGTTGGCAACACATTTATGCTTGAAGCAATAACAGGTTTTACTTTATCAACTACTACAGTAAAGCGTTTGTCTGTGTTTTTATTTCCAGCGTTATCTGTTATAACCACAGTCAAATCATTTGAACCATCTGAAAGGTCTGATTTATTCAGTGTAAGAACATAATAGCCGTCTGCATCAGGCGAAGTACTACTTGCATCAGCTCCCTGAATTTCAGCAGATTTTATTCCGCTTGTGGCATCCGTAGCTTTTACTTTTACAGTCAAAGAATCTTCCAGTAAAGTTTCGCCAGAAGTAAATATTCCTTTCGATGTTGAAAGCACAAGACTGTCTGTAACTACAGGAGCTGTTGCATCAACTTTAAGAGTTATTGGCTGTGCAGCAGGACCGTTTCCAGCCTTATCTGATGTAGAAAGATTTATCGTTGTTGTTCCATCAGCAAGAGGAATTGTTGCAGAGAATGTATTCTTATCTGCAGAACCTTCAACCAGCTGTGGATTAATTACAGAATTGTTTACATCAACGCTGATTGAATCTGTATTTGCTTCTATAAGTGCAGCCCCGGAAGCATCTGCCCAACCGTCAATCTTGATGTTTCCATTGATAAACCAGGTTCCTTCCATCTGTGCATCTGCAAGAGAAATTGCATCTGTTGAAGAAGCTCTTGTTCCCTGAATCTTAATATAAGCAGGATTGAACACAGGGGCCTGTGTATCAATATTATAAATAATAGAAACTTCGTTTGTTCGACCGTATTTATCTTTTACTGTGTAAACCCTGTTTACTGATTTTCCATCAACATGATTAGAAACAACATCTTTCCATGAACTGAATTTAAGCGCAGGAGCTTCTGCTGTATCTGAAAGCACAGTATCTGGCGCAGAAACAGCCGTTGTTAAATTCATTTCTACAGAAGCAACTCCGCTGGAATCGCTGGCTGTTCCAATTACAGTAAAGTTCTTACCAAGCCACATTCCACTTGAATATGATTTTGAATTTACTGTTGGAACATTGATTGTTGGCAAATCATTATCGTAAGCAAATGCCATGCCGTCCAATGTTACAGTCTGATGATTTGCAATTTCGTTTCCGCTGGCATCAAGTTTTGTTGATTTGTCTTCTACAACAATTTTAAGCTCATGATCTCCAGCGCCCCAGCCAGAAACATCTTCATTCAATGAATAAACAGTATCTCCGTGCAATTCTGAAGTATACTTTTTCTTCTGAACTCCATCTACAAAAATTGTAACACTTTCCAAACCATCATCATCAGAAATTGTTCCGTAAAGAGTGTTGTTTCCCATACCGAACAGATTTTTTCCAACAGTTATTGCAGAACTATCCGTAAGATTTGCATCTACACCAGAAAGTTTTATAGTTGGCTCATCAGTTTTCTGATTGATTACATATTTAATGCTTCCGTCGCCAAATAAAGCTTTATCAATTGTTTGACTATTTCCAGCTTTATCAGTAATTTCAAATCTGATTTTCAACGGCTGATTATCAGTTAATTTTGTTGTATCAAATTTTGCAGAAATATCAGAAGAAGTTCCTTCATAAGCAGGAGCTCCTTCAGCTGGTTCTGAACCTGTAAACAGTGTTACTTTTACAGCATGAATTTCATTTTTTGTTGTCTTTGCAGTAACTGTAACAACGCCATTAAGGTATTTTTTTGCTGCATCTTCAGAATCTGCAATAGATGGTGTAATTGTTATCTTATTTACATCTGGATCTTCTGTATCAAGTTTTGCAGTAAATACTTCTTTTCCTGTTCCACTTGGACTTTCACCCTTTATTTCAACAGTATAGTTGTAAAGCTTTCCAGAAATATCTTCAAAAGCCTTTGAGATGAAAGTTTCGTAAGCTGTCTTTTCATCATTAATAAGAGTATCTTTGATATTTTTGATATGCTGAACCAAGTCTATGTTCTTATCTGCATCAGCAACGTCACCAGCAGAATTAAGATAATATTTTTTTGTATAAACATTCTTTTCAATGACAATATTCTTAAGTTCTGCAACAACATTTGAATTATTTCTAAGATCTTTTACAGTTATGCCTAAATAAACATCAGAAATATTAGTTTCTGTAGATTCAATTCTTGCCTTAAAGTTTTTAAGGAATTCCAAAGTGCTGTAGCCGTCATCCTTAATCTCTGTGTTTATATATACAATAGGCTTTTCACCTGTAACAGTTCCCTTGAAACCAAATTTATTGCCATCATTGATTAAAAAAACGCCATCCTGGTCCATACCAGTAGCAAAAAGAAGATATTCGTAATCAGCTTTTACTACGCCTTCTGGCATTGCAATAGATTCTGTCCATGAACTTAATGATGAACCTTTATATCCATAAGTTTCATCTGAACCGTCATAAATCTTATGAAGAAGTTTTTTATCCTCATCCTGACCTTCATCTTCTGCTTCCAGTTCTTTTATTACATTTTCAGAATTATCCTTTAATTTTCCGTAAAGATCGGCTGGAACAGAGCCTTCTGAATATGGTCCCAACAGATAAACCTTGAATGTAGAAGGCTTAAACTGAGTTCCGTTTTTACCAGCCTCTACCTTGAAAGTAATTTTACTTCCCTGAGCGGCTTTATTCTGACCAGGAGTTGAGTCAAAACTATAACCTAAGAAACTGTAAGTTGGATTTGCATCCTTATTAAGAGTGAATTTAAGATTATTCTTAGTTGTATCAACTTTTGTTTTACTGAGAATTGCCATTGCTGCATCTACATCTGCAGATCTGGAATAAGTTCCGTTTATCATTTTCTGAAGGTCACTTATTTCATACTGATGAGCAGCATTTTTACTTAAAAGGTCATTATCGCCGGCATCAATACCATAGATAGAATCGTTCAGCCACAATTCACTAGTTGTGTTACCAGTATTTTCTGCTCCACCTTGATATACAACAGCAGAGTCTTCCAAAGTAATTGAACAGTAATATTCCTGATTGCCAGCAATTTTATCGTCATATACTTCACTGTAATTTTTATTTAATTCCTCATTTGAAGAGCCGTAGCTTGCAAGAGTAACGCTTGTACCACCGGCTGTATTAACATTCGATTCAGTCCATGTAATTTTTTTATTGTCTTTCTTTCTGATTACATCTACCGTTATTTTTTTAACGGTATGAGCTTCTGCAATAGAACCATTTACCTTGAAAATGGAACCGTATGGAGTTGCAGTTCCCTGGTTTATAACCTGATTTTCGTCTGAAAATCCCAGAACTTCATATACAGAAATTCCAGGGCTGGTAATTACAAAAACAGGAGCAGTATTGTCGATTTCAATGGAACGATAACTTGTTGCAGAAATTCGACCGGATAAATCCATCGCAGTAACAGAGATTGTATATTTTCCATCAGGAATAGGATAAATTAATTTTCCAGACTCATCTTTTGAAGCAACATTAAATGATGTATTCCATGTGCCAATACCAATGCCTGCAAAGCGGGATGCAACGGTTTCTCCTGTTTCTTCATTTTTGAGAGTTAACTTTACAAGACTAACGCCTTTATCATCTACCCATGTACCAGAAACAACAAAAGCATCACGAATTACACTGGAAGTTGGAGGATATGTAATCGAAATTGTAGGAGGAATTGTATCAACTGACTCTCCAAGACCTACATCACAGGATTCAAACACCAAAAATGCACAAAAAAAGCATAATAGAAAAATACTTTTTGACAAACTTTTAAATAAATTCATAAATCTCCACCTCTTTTTATTATAAACAGCTATTTTTACTTAAGCAAATTAAATTTCTATACAAAAAAATCGACTTAGCCTTATATATTTATCGGAAAGTTATATCCTTAAATAAAGATTTCTTTCAAATATATGTTTTATGATTCAATTGAACCTGCACGCATTAATTCCGCATTCCTTGCTGCACACCAGGTTCCGCGAGCAAGAGCTTCTGACATATCATGTGAATTGACATATTCATACAAAAATCCTGCGCTAAATGAATCTCCACAAGCAGTTGTATTTACAGGAATAATTTTTTCTGTTGGAAAGTCATAAAAAATTCCGTTATCTGCAGCAAAAGTTGATTTTTTTCCTCGTGTAACTACTATGATATTTTTAAGCTGCTGACTCTTTTTTATAATTGCAGACTGCAAATTCTCTTCTGATATTTCTTCCGAATAGTCAAAAGTACTACAGAATTCTTCTTCATTTATCTTTATTATTGAAGGAATTGTTATTTTCATAGTATGAAGTAAATCTTCCCCGCAATAATCTGCCATGAAAATCTTTCCGTTTTTTTCTGCCATAAATGCTATGCAAGGAATAAAACCATCAGACCAAATTCCAGGACGGCTTCCGGCAAAAAGAACGCCGTCAACATCCTTTATAAGACTTTCCACTACGGAAATAAGTTTTTCTTCATTTTCCTGATAACTATCTGCTGTAACAGGTTCACCAACAACAAGTTCTGTAGTCGTTCCGTTTTCAACATCAAGAAGAGTGATACACTCCCGAACTCTTCCGATGGTTTCTACAGCGAACACATTGAGATTGTCCTTTTCCGCCAGTTTTAAAAATTCCGCAGAATTTTCTTTTCCCAATGGACATACAACAGAAACACAACCAGCTTCAATCTGATTTAAGACCCTTGCAGAATTAACAGCTTTTCCAGATGCATCCAGAATATAATTAAGTGACCTGTTTACTTTTTCAAGCTGAACATTTTTAAAATTAACCGTTTTTTGAATTGTTGCACTTAAACAAATGCATAAAAATTTTGACATACCAATAATGATATATCCTATTGTTTGAATTTGCAAATTTTACTAACTTTTTACTTGTTATTTTCATCTTTTATAACACAAAAGTTCAAGGTTTTAATATATTAGAAGTGCTTTATTATCAATTCTCATTTCCATCGACATTCACGTTATTTAAGGTCCAGGATGCCCCAGAAGTATTACCCGTATTTCGTGTTATGTAGTGTAGTTTATACCCACTACAACGCCCCAGCCAGAGCTTTTAGAGCAGGGGCAATTTTCTTTAGTCGTGTATCGCTTTCGTTCATAATGATTTTCCGTTTAATTATGGGAAATTTTCCGCTAATTTCCCTTAATTTCCTCTAAGCGTATTTCAAAGTTTTTACTTCGCGTATACCCGGTAAGCCTTTTATTCAAAGGAACTGTTTCCATTAAACCTACAGAAACTAAACCTTCCAAATCCGAACGAATTGTTTTTACAGAAACATTAAATCTTGTTTCCAAATCTTTGCTCGTAAACATTGAATTGGGTTTTTCTGCACATATTTTTACAATCTGAATCTGTCGTTCATTTAAGCCTGGAATTCTATATTCAAGTAAAGCATTATTTTCCTGTGATTTTCTTTCCAGATAAATCTGTAATTCTTCAAAAGCTAATTTTAATACTTTCAGGTTGTATTGAATAAAATAGCCTAAATCAAAATCATCATGTTCAGTATAAAGAAATGCTTTTTCATACTGACTTTTACTTTTGTAAATTACACGAGAAATTGAAAGATATTCTGTAAGCCAGTAACCTTTTTTTAGCATATACCAGTAGAAAATAGAACGAGCTGTTCTTCCGTTTCCATCTACAAAGGGATGCAAATAGGAAATCATAAAGTGAATAATGATTGCTTTGATGATTGGGTGGATAAATGAACCGTCCGTGTTGGCAAATTTACAAAGCTGTTTTACTGTTTCTGTAATTACTGTATGTGACGGAGGCTCATGGGCAACTTCACCAGTTATGCCATCTACAACATAAATATTATCATCTGTTCTGAATCGACCTTCATCAGAAGAATCGTTCAAAGTTTTTTCAGTAATCTGTCTGTGAATTTCCAATAGCAATTCTGGAGTAAGATTATCATTTTTATGTTCAGACAGATAGCGGATTGTATTGTAATTGTTCAGAATCATTTGCTGGCTTTTATCTTTCGGCTTTGCCTGTTTACGAAGCATTTCTTTTGCAACTTTACGAGTTGTTGCTGCACCTTCCATCTGGCTTGAAGCGATTGCCTCTTCCATAATGGAACTTAAAAGATAATACTGACGATTCTTTTCTGAAATTATATTTGTAGATGCCAGTGTTCCACCAAAGTTCATATCAAAATTGTGAAGAGCTTCCTGCATAGTTGAAGTTTCTTTAAGAAAAAATGTACATGCCGAAAATTTGAATGTTCTTGTTTGCAGGCGACGAGAATATTTTACTGCATTCCAGAAATCTTCTGCTTTTAACCCCTTTGGAACTTGATATTTTACCTTATCCCAATAAAGATATTCTTCATTCATCTTAGAAACGACACGAGAATATTCTTCATTAATAAGGATTTCAAGTACTTCTGGTGTTACAGGACTTTCTGGAGCTTCTTCAATCATAAATTCAGAATAACATTGATTTTTAGACTTTTCAAGAAAATTAAGGGAAATTTTCCGCTAATTTCCCTTAATTTCCGCATAAACTACTTTATGCTAGCGTAAATAGTTCGAATTTTGAATTTTAATTGGTAATGCATAAAATTGATTTTTATAATCCCATTTGCATTATGAAAATACTGCCAGTCAGAAAGCGACTTTTAAAACCACTAGCTAGCGTTGCTACATGCGTAGGTCGGCAAGAGGCTGTCCAATAAGTTTGCATTACGGTGGTTAAGTTTATCGAAACCACCACATTTAGTGTAGCAGTCATTTCGAAGGGCTCAATGAGCCCTACACTCATTACTTTTGGGACAGTCCCCCTCACAAGATTTGTAAATGCTTGTAAATACTATAAAAAAGGGATTTACGTAATACCACAAACGCAAATCCCTTAAGTCTTTATTGGGCCATACGTCTCTTCGAGCCGTTTGACCTATAGGAAGTGATATATATAATATTTCTCACTTCGTTGCGAAATATTTGGGCCATCTTGGACTTGAACCAAGGACCAAGGGATTATGAGTCCCCTGCTCTAACCACTGAGCTAATGGCCCGTTTTTTTGTAAATCTATTATATAAAATCAAAGATTTTTGGTCAAGATTTGCTTTATACAGAATATTTATGCAGCAAAAAAACTTCCGGAATCAACATTCAAACAAAGCTAAAAGACCATATAATCAAATCAAAACAATTTGATGAGAAATTTTACACATTCTTAACACTTTTCGCATTGATTTTTTGTAAATAACATCTATAAATGAAGTATGATTTATGTTCTTGAGGATGACGACAACATCCGAAAATTAATAAAATATTCGCTTACAAGTCAGGGCTTTGAAGTACAAGATTTTTCATTGCCATCCGAATTCTGGCAAACTTTAGAAAACTGCACTCCAAATCTGATTCTGCTGGACATTATGCTCCCGGAAGAAGACGGCATTTCAATACTAAAAAAAATCCGGTCAAATCCAGAAAAATCAAATATTCCTGTAATCATGCTTACGGCAAAAGATTCAGAATACGATGTAGTCACAGGTCTTGATGCCGGAGCTGACGACTACGTTACAAAACCTTTCGGAATGATGTCTCTTGTTTCAAGAATAAAAGCCGTTCTCCGACGTTACGAAAAACCAGCTTTGCAAAAAAAACTTCTGGAATCAAACGGCATTAAAATAGATGAAAATCAGCATACCGTTTTTGCAGGCAACCGTCAGATTTTTCTTACTGTTAAAGAGTTTGACCTTCTTGTGCTGCTCATAAAAAATCAGGGAAATGTACTTACCAGAGAACAGCTTTTGGAACACATCTGGGACGTTTCTGCTGATGTTGAAAGCCGTACCGTAGACGTTCACATCCGCACTCTCCGCCAGAAACTTGGCGAATACGAAAATGTCATAGAAACAATCCGCGGAGTTGGCTATAAATTTGGAAATAATATGTAATTCCATTTTATAAATTCGGGCGTGCCGGCAACAAGTTGCCGTCGTGCGTTCCGCAATTCCGCTAACGCTCCAATGCCTGCGGCATCGCTTCGCGTTGCTCCATGCACTCACGCATTCGCAGAAAAAAAGTAAAAACTGCTATTATAGCCGGGAGATTTTATATGAAAAACAAGTCACTCATGTTCAAAATTTTCATAAACACATTTCTTGTTGGAACACTTATCTATTTTATATGTGCATTTTTATTCATTTCTAATATGTACGGATATTTTGAAAATCAGATTTTTTCGGAACTTCAGACAGAAAGCTCTTTTCTGGAACCTGCCGTTCTGGAAGGAAACATAAATCAAATTTCTACGCTCCAGACAGAAAACCGCATCACTTTGATTCATTCAGATGGAACAGTCTATTTTGACAATACCGTTGATGCAGCATCCCTGGAAAATCACGGCATCAGAGCAGAATTCCTTGGTGCAAAAAAACACGGTTCAGTAAAAATTTCCCGGTTTTCTTCCACAATGACAGAAAAAACACTTTATTTTGCCCGTCTTCTTTCAAATGGCGATGTTCTCAGAATCAGCTGCAATCAGCATTCCGTATGGGTTCTGATTTTAGGCATGAGCCAGATTTTATTGATAATGTTCGTTATTGCCATAATAATTTCAGCTTTTTCTGCATCATGGATTAGCAAAAAAGTTGTTGAACCATTCAATAAAATTGATCTTGAAGCTCCAGAAACCAGCGATGTTTATGAAGAATTAAAGCCTTTCACAAAGCGCATCGCAGAAGAAAATTTTGAAAAATCCCAACGGGAAGAATTACGGCAGCAGTTTACTGCAAATGTAAGCCATGAACTTAAAACTCCACTCACCAGCATCAGTGGTTTTGCAGAAATATTAAAAAATGGCGGCACTGATGAAACAACAACAAAAGATTTTGCCTGCTCAATTTATGACGAAAGCCAGCGCATGATAACTCTTGTTAATGACATCATAAAGCTTTCAAAACTAGACGAAAAGTCAATCAGCCTGGAAAAAGAAGCAATCAGCCTGCGAGATATGTGCCGCGATATAATGAGCAGCCTTCACGCTAGTGCATTCAGTAAAAATATTACCATCAATCTAAACGGAGACAGTGGACTTATAAACGGCGTTCAACCTGTAATCTACGAAATGGTTTACAACCTTGTAGATAACGCAATTAAATACAACAATACAAATGGCACAGTTGAAATTTCCATAAAAAATCTTTTAGACACTAACCGAGTCATTCTTACCGTAAAAGATTCAGGAATCGGCATTCCAGACAATGAAAAAGACCGCATCTTTGAACGTTTTTACAGAATAGACAAAAGCCGCTCAAAACAAAACGGTGGAACTGGACTGGGGCTTAGTATTGTAAAACATGCCGCAAAATACCATAACGCCAGCATTCTTCTCAGCAGCGAAGTTGGAAAAGGCAGCACTTTTACTGTGATTTTTCCGGTATGATTTTACGTAAATTTTACATAAATTTTACACAATCATCATTTTCATTTTTTCTGTTAAAAGGCATAGTATCATTATGATTTGGAATGCATTTACGCAGATTGTCGGTTTTACAGGTTCTTTATGTCTTTTGCTTTTTGGCATGAACATGCTGAGTAACGGTATTCAGAAAGGAGCTGGAGGCGGACTTCAGAAGCTGCTTGGTAAGATAACAGGTAATCGTATCTATGCTGTTCTTACAGGAATTGGTGTTACGGCTATAATTCAATCTTCCGGAGCAACAACTGTCATGGTTGTTTCTTTTGTAAATGCAGAAATTCTTACTCTGGAACAGGCAATCGGAGTAATTTTTGGCGCAAATATCGGAACTACAGTAACTGCGTGGATTGTTTCGTTTTTCGGCTTTAGTTTTTCTATATCAGCAATGGCAATTCCTCTTTTTGGTCTTGGTTATATCATTAAATATTTCAAAAAATTTCGGATTCATAATTTTGCAGAATGTTTTATGGGCTTTGCGCTGCTTTTTATGGGACTAGGCTTGCTAAAAGAAAGCCTTTCCTTAGGACCTGCAGCAGGTAAAATATTTACCATAATAAATAACTGGGGAATTGGTGGAATTCTTTTAGGAGTTCTGATTGGCGCGCTTATTACAGCTCTTATCCACTCCAGTTCCGCAATGACGGCAATCGTACTAACTATGGCCGCCAATGGCACTTTATCCTGGAACCTAAGTGCAGCCATAGTTCTTGGAAGCAATATCGGTTCTACAGTAGATGCGGTTATGTCTAGTTTTGGCGCCACCGTTAATGCACGGCGCACAGCCTTTGTTCATGTTGCATTTAATGTCACAGGAACTCTTGCCGCACTTCTTATTTTCACGCCATTCTTACATCTCATAGACTTTATTGTACCGTTGCCACCGGCACAGAATATTACAACACATATTGCAATGCTTCATACAGTTTTTAATATTTGTGCAACACTTCTGTTCCTGCCGTTCGTAAATAATATTGCAGCAATTTCACGAAAAGTAATTTCAGAAACAGCTACTGAACAAGACGAACACTACCACCTTCCGGCAATTCTTCCTCATTCAAGAATAAGCGCAGACTTATATTCTTTCCAGATACATTCAGAAATAAGTAAGATGGGCGCAAAAGTTATGGAAATGTTTGATTCCATTTACAACAGTTTTGTAAATCCTAAAAATGCAGAACCAGAAAGCGAACGGGTTAAATATCTGGAAAATTATATAGACGAAATGAATGGAGCCATCACAGATTTTTTACAAAAATGTGCCAGACTTCCTAATGCAAACCGTAAAGACAGAAAACATTTTTCAAATCTTCTACACATAACAGACTCTTTGGAAAACCTTAGCGATGAAACCTGTTCTCTTATGCATACTGTAAAAAAATATGTTACAGATGAAAATTACAAGTTACTTTCTAAACGTACAAAGGAAATCGAAGATTACATTGAAGAAGTCCGCATTTTCTATGAACAAGTATGTGTCTATTTTGCATTCGGTTTTACTCAGAACGAAAAACTGGCTGGTGAATTCATTGAACAGAAAATTGATGCCACTAAAAAGAAACTCAAAAAAGCCAGCCGCAAACGTCTTGAAGCCGGCTCTGACGTAAAAGAAGAACTTCAATACATTGACATGGTACGCAAAATTGAAAGAGCCGGCGACTGTGTATATTCTATGCTCCAGTGGATATAACAATTCCCAGAAATAAAATCTAACCTATGCATCTCTTGACAGTATACCCCTATGGGGTATACTGTCTTTGTAGCCCGAAATTCGAGTTTTTTGAAAATTAAACATAAAATTGATTTTACAAAAAAAATTGTTAAATTATGAAAATACGGGAAGGAAGAAAGAGGCTGTCCCAAAAGTAATGAGTGTAGCGCTCATTGAGTGCGTCGAAATGACTGCTACACTAAATGTGGTGGTTTCGATAAACTCAACCACCGTAATGCAAACTTATTGGACAGCCCCTGTCTTTGTAATCAACTTTAAAATCATTTTTTTCAAATCGCTCATAAAGTACGGAAGAAAATTATGGAAAATGAAGACGAATCAACAGAAGTATGTTCATGCTGCTCAGGAAAACACAAGGAACGGGATGAAAAGGAATTCAAGGATTTAATGAATCGCCTTAAACGCATAGAAGGTCAGGTTCGCGGAGTCCAGAACATGCTTGAAAATAATGTTTATTGCACAGATATCCTGATTCAGGTTACGGCAATAAATTCTGCATTAAACAGCTTTAATAAAGTCCTGCTTGGAAATCATCTTAAAACCTGTGTTGCAGAAAACATCAGAAACGGAAACAACGAAATCATAGATGAGCTTATGAACACTCTTCAAAAGCTTATGAAATAGGCAGGAGAATATTTTATGGAACAATATAATGTTACAGGCATGAGTTGTGCTGCCTGCGTTGCCAGAGTTGAAAAAGCTGTAAAATCAGTAGAAGGTGTAACAGAATGTGCTGTTAGTTTGCTCACAAATTCTATGGGTGTTGAAGGAACTGCTGGTTCGCAGGAAATCATAAAAGCTGTAGAAGCTGCTGGTTATGGGGCAAATCTAAAAAAATCAACTGGAAAAGCAATTCAAGCAGATTACGAAAACGCTCTGGAGGATACAGAAACTCCAAAAATGAAAAAACGTCTGGTTGCTTCTGTAATTTTGCTGATACCTTTGATGTATGTTTCCATGGGCCACATGATGTGGAACTGGCCAATACCATCTTTTATGAATGGAAATTCAATTTCTATTGGACTCTATGAACTTTTAATTTCTGCCTTAATTATGATAATAAATCAAAAATTTTTCATAAGTGGTTTTAAAGGTTTATTACATCGCTCGCCAAACATGGACACACTGGTTTCTCTTGGTGCCACCGCATCTTTTTCTTACAGCGTTTATACGCTTTTTGTCATCAGCAATGCTGTTGTATCCAACAACACCAATCAGATAACAAGTTTTATGAATCAACTTTACTTTGAATCATCAGCAACAATTCTTACTTTAATTACTGTTGGTAAAACTCTAGAGTCCTTTTCAAAAGGAAAAACTACCAGCGCATTAAAATCACTTATGAAACTTGCGCCAAAAACAGCTGTAATTCTTAAAGATGGAAAAGAACTTATAGTTTCCATTGAAAATGTAAAAGAAGGTGATAAATTTGTAGTTCGACCAGGAGACAATATTCCTGTTGATGGAATTGTTTTTGAAGGCGAAAGTGCTGTAAATGAATCCGCTCTTACAGGTGAAAGCATTCCTGTAGAAAAGCGAAAAGGCGATACAGTTTCCGCTGCCACAATCAACACTTCTGGTTACATGGTATGCAAAGCAACTAGAGTTGGAGAAAACACAACCCTTGCCAGCATTATTCAAATGGTCAGGGAAGCAGCCAGTACAAAGGCCCCAATCGCAAAAATTGCAGATAAAGTTTCCGGAGTTTTTGTTCCTTTTGTTATTTCAATTTCGCTAATAACTTTCATAGTATGGGCGGTTTCTGGTGAATCAATTGGATTTGCAATAAACCGGGCAGTTTCTGTACTTGTTATCAGCTGTCCTTGTGCACTAGGACTTGCAACTCCTGTAGCAATCATGGTTGGAAACGGTGCCGGTGCAAAAGCTGGAATTCTTTTTAAAACAGCTGCATCGTTAGAACAAGTGGGAAAAACTCAGATTATCGCTTTTGACAAAACAGGAACAATTACAACAGGAATCATGCAGGTTACAGATGTAATTCCTGTAAACAACCAGTCCAGAGATGAACTTCTTTGCATTGCATCATCCCTTGAATCTAAAAGTGAACATCCAATCTCTAAAGCAATTTGTAAATACGCAAAAGAAATAGTTATCTCAGATACATCAGCAGAAAATTTTAAGGCTGTTTCAGGTAATGGTCTTACAGCAACTATTAAAGGAGAAAGATATTTTGGAGGAAATGCCGAATATATTACCCGCAACGTTAAACATATCAGTCCAGAGATAAATGAAAAACTCAAAGTTCTAGCTTCAGAAGGAAAAACTCCAGTGCTGTTTGCGCAAAGTGATAAAATTCTTGGAATTATTGCAGTTGCTGATAAAATCAAAAATGATTCCGCCCAGGCTGTTTCCCAACTTGAAAATATGGGAATTCATGTAGTAATGCTTACTGGTGACAATCAGATAACTGCAAAATCTATTGCCGAAAAAACAGGTATTAAGAATGTAATTGCGCAGGTTAAACCAGATGAAAAAGAAGCAGTCATACGCAAATTGATGGAATCAGGAAAAGTTACAATGGTTGGAGACGGTATCAACGATTCCCCTGCTCTAACCAGAGCAGACATCGGAATTGCCATTGGAGCAGGAACCGACATTGCAATAGATGCAGCAGATATCGTTTTAATGAAAAACAGCATTATGGATGTAGCCGCCGCCATAAGACTTAGCCGAACCACAATAAAAAACATACAGGAAAATCTGTTCTGGGCCTTTATTTATAATTTGTTCGGAATTCCTCTGGCAGCCGGATGCTTTATAAAGCTTTTCGGCTGGTCTCTTAATCCTATGTTTGGCGCCGCAGCAATGGGACTTTCAAGTTTCTGCGTAATTTCCAATGCTTTACGCTTAAACTTTGTAAAAATTTACAATACGAGCAAAGATAAATCTGTCAAAAATCCTGTAAAAGAAACACTTTTTGGGAATGAAAATAAAAATAAATCAAAGGAGAATAACCAGATGAAAATCACTGTAAAAGGAATGATGTGCAGCCACTGTGAAGCACATGTAAAAAAAGCTTTGGAAGCAATTGACGGAATTGAAAATGCAATTGCATCTCATGAAGAAAATCTTGTAACTGTTTCAACTTCAAAACCCGTTAACGAAGCAGCAATAAAAGCTGCCATTGTCGAAGCAGGTTACGAATACGAAGGAATTATTGAATGAACAAAGCATAACGCAGAGCGTTCGGGGGCTAGACCCATTAAAACCATTCTTTTCGGTCTGCCCCATATTCATCATTCTTTTTTCAGATCAACAGTTCCACCATAAGCAGCAGCAAGTTCCTGCCAATGTGCCATCCGTCTTTCCAAATCCTTTTGACTTTCATCATCTGTTCTAAAAGCAATTAAAGTCCAATCCATTTCGCCAAGAGCTTTTTCAAATTCAGGAAGCTTTTGATAAGGAACAGAAATCATTCTCAGTCCTTCAGGATAAACCTTTCGTCTCTTTAAACCATGATAAAATCCAGTAGTAATATGATTTACTTTTCCAGAAATAACTGGATATGCATACATCCATGCACAACTTAGCACTGGAGATGACTTGCTTTCCCATAAGTCGCCGGAAATCCAGCTTGTAGCACGCATTATAATATCTGCAGCTGGTAAATCAGCAACAAAAACAATCAAATCTGGAGCAAAATCACAAATTTCAACAGACGCAAATTCCACAAAATTTACTGTATGAGGTTCAATTACCGGAAGTTTTTGATAAAGATTCCTGCATGCACCAGGAGTTGCATAGCAACCAAAATCATAACCAGCCTGCCCGCTGGCAGTAACAGGAGGTTTATCAATCATACCCGTCACAAGTTTTCCGTAACATTCATCATCATCTTTAGTTATGTAAAACTTTCTTCCAGTTTTCTGAGCATAATTTACATAAGTACAGAAAGCCTGTTTTTTTTCTGAAAAATGCTCACATTCAGGTTTTTCCAGACAAAATTTTATTGCCACTGCATCATATTTTAATTCAAGTTTTTTTATAAGATTTTTTAAGTTTTCAGAAAGCATAAGCCTATTATATTACTTTTAGTTTTAGACTTCTACTCTTGTAAAAATGAAGAAAAGAAAAATTAACCGCTTCAGCTAAAAATATATGAAGCGGTTATAATTTTATGACATTGCAAAACAGTAATTTACTCTGATTGCATACAGAATTATCCAACCAATGTTTCTTTTGCATTTACATTCATACTATGAAATGCGTAGCTATAAAATATTTCCGCTACATCACGAAGAGGTTTTCTGATTTTTAAGCCCATTGCATAAGCAAATTCATTGGCAGCCTTTGTAGCTTCTGGATTCCAAAGTTTTGCATTTTCAAGATTTATAAAAACAGCTTTTTCGGTCTGTGCAATTGCATTTATATGAGCATTCATAAGTGCCAAATTTTTGTTTCCTGCAGGATTATTTATGGAAATCAACGCAATTCTACAATCTTTATTCACCGCCTTTATTTCATCAAGCAAAGTAATATAATAATTATCAAAAGCTGCAGAATCATTCTGGAATAAAGAAATATCATTTTCTCCAAGATGAATGATTATTCCTTCTGGAATCATTTTAGCAATATTTTCCTTAAAGTATTCCAAAGCTGCAGGCAACGTAATATTTTCACAACTCTTATTGTAAATATCAAAATTAAAATTATATTCTCTTGATAAATCTGCAACCGGAATATTTTTATCCAGACTGCCTCCAAACAGAATAACAGCGTTCTTATTTTCTACAAAAGATTTTTCTCCATTAATCAATTCATCCAAAGAATTTGTATAATTAAGTTTTATTTCTTCCTTAGCCCTTTCAATATCCTTTATATCAAGCTTCTTAATCTTTATGTTTTTACTTCCTGAAGATTTTTTATCAAGCCTTTTATTTCTGATATAAACAAAAACATTTGCAGAAACAATAGCCAGATTCAAAAAATAAACACCAAGAACATAATTAAATTGATTGTTTATAATCTTTGCAGAAATGCCTGCAATATAACCAGTAATTATTAAAATTATAAAAGCTAAACTTGTACCCCTTGCAGTTTTTGCCCTGTAAGCCTTTACTACATTCAAAGGCCATGAAAAACCAAAACATACCAGCATTCCAGCTTCCAAAAGATGTGCTAAATTCATTTCTTACACTCCTTTTAAACCACTTATAAAATAGTTTTTAATTAGTAATCAGACTGAAACACTACTATCAAGCAGTTCTCAATCTTTTTTATTACAACAACATCATAGCAATCAGACAAAAAATCTCAATTTTTTGAAAGAAAAGAATTTTATTTTAACTAATCAGATTTTTTTTACTTACAAAAGTTCTTTATTTTCTTATTTATGATAAACTTAAAATATGAAAAAAAAGAATCTCGGCAATCTCAATTCCATTCGCAAAGCTATTCAGCGGACTCAGCTTATTCTTATTATTTCCATTACAATTTTTTTAAGCATTGGCGGTTTTTTTATCAATCTGAATATCAACAACAAAACTTTGAATCAAAATCTTCAGAATACTGCAGAACTCATTACAAGGCTTTATTCTTTTTCCAGAGATTTTTCTCAAGAGGATTTATGCGATTATATGGACAAAGTCGTTCAAAACCTGTCTGACGTAGATATCATCTCCATTATTGGATTAGACAGCATTCGAAAATATCATACACATCACAACTTAATAAATACGAAATATCACGGAACAATTCCTGATTTTAAAAACCACCAGAACAATTATTACACAGAAAGCAATATCGGTCCTTCTGGCCCCCAACTAAGAACCTATGCCGCAGTTTATGATTCCCAGGGTGATTATAGCGGCTTTATAATGATAATCCGCCTTAAAACTTCCATTTCCGCAATTACTACACATATACTCATATTATTTCTCATTGTTACTCTTTCCGCTATTATCATTGAAATTGCAATTTCAGGATTTTTCTCACGCAAAATAAAAAAAGAATTTCTAGCCTTTACAGAAGATTTTGAAGGTACAAAATTTCTTGTAGATTCAATGAGAGCAAACAATCACGACTTTACAAACAAACTCCATGTAATTTTAGGATTAATTCAGATTGGACAATACGATAAAGCAGTTTCTTATATTCAGAACATTTCAATAATCCAAAGAGAAACAATTAGCAAAGTTATGAATTCCATTGAAAATCCTTCTTTCGCAGCCTTAATCGTAGGAAAAATAGCACGTTCATCAGAATGCAATGTAAAATTCATTTTGAACGAAGGCTCCCGTTTAAAAAATGAAGACATTTCTATACCTTCTGAAGCTCTTGTTACCATAACCGGAAATCTTATTGATAATGCACTGGACTCTATGAACAAGGATACATCAAAAAATGAGAAAGAACTTTCGCTGGGAATATACACAAGACCAGGTGAACTGCTGATTATCGTAAAAGACACAGGAACAGGCATTCCAGAGGAAATAAAAGAAAAAATTTTTGAGAACGGATTTTCCACAAAAGGCCAAGGGCGAGGAATCGGTCTATATCACACAAAGCAGCTTGTATCCAGTCTTGGAGGAACAATTACAGTTGAATCACAGGTTGGAACAGGAACCTGCTTTATGGTAAATTTATAAAAAAACAATTTTACGTAAGAAACGTGAAAAAATATAAACAAAAATTAATAATCGCAGGAGTTCATAAATAAATGAATTATTCTGTCTTAATAGTAGAAGATGATCCAATGGTTTCTATGATAAACGAACAATATGTTCTTAAATGCTCAGATTTTATAATAGCAGGAACTTGCCGTAACGGACAGGAAGCAATTGAATTTCTAAAAGCCCAGAAAGCAGATTTAATACTTCTTGATGTTTTTATGCCTGTTATGAATGGCGTTGAAACCTTAAAAAAAATCCGTGAATTACAGATTTCTTCAGACGTAATTATGATAACAGCTGCAAACGACACAACCACAATAGAAGAAACAATGCATCTTGGTGTTTTAGATTATTTAATCAAACCTTTCGCTTATGAACGCTTCAATGTTTCTCTTCAAAAGTTTAAAAATAAAATGCACGTCATGGAAGGAAATCAAAATCTTGACCAGAAAAGCCTGGATTCGCTGATTTCAAACAAAACAACTTTTTCAATATCAGAAGATGCAGACATATTACCAAAAGGTATTCAAAAGACCACATTATCTCACATTCATAATTATTTTAATCAAAACCTAAACTGGCAATCAGTTGACATGATTGCAGACGCACTTGGAATATCCGTAGTTACAACCCGCAACTATCTTAACTATCTTGTAAAAAAAGGCTTCATTCTGGAAGACATAAACTACAACACAGGCGGAAGACCAAGTATGCTCTATAAAAAAAATAATGCTATTAAATAGTTCGAATTTCGAATTTTAATTGGTAATGCATAAAATTGATTTTTTATAATCGCATTTGCATTATGAAAATACTGCCAGTCAGAAAGCGACTGTCAAAACCGCTAGCTAGCGTCGCTACATGCGCAAGTCGGCAAGGAAACTATCGTTTCCGACTTGCGAATGTTTTTGCCAGCCTCTTTCTTCCTTCCCGTATTT
>JAFOCI010000079.1 GCA_017381365.1 Treponema sp. | reverse complement strand
CGTTTCCGACTTGCGAATGTTTTTGACAGCCTCTTTCTTCCTTCCCGTATTTTCATAATTAAACAATTTTTTTGTAAAATCAATTTTATGTTTAATTTTCAAAAAACTCGAATTTCGGGCTATTTAGTACTTTTTAAATGATTAATTTGTAAGAGGTTTTTTCATGGTTGATGTAAATACAAAAATTTTCGACAGTCTTGGAACATCTGTATCAGAAATTATTGATAAAGCGGCTGCTTGTTTTCGCGGAATATATGTTATGGATATAGCTTCTAACAAAGTATATGCTATAAAAAGTATTAACGAAAAATATTTTTATGACGAGCCTGTAGATTATGACTGGGACGGAAAATTTCTTTCATATGTAAACGCTGTTTTGCTACAAAATACAGGGCAATGGCTCTTGTTACATTTGATCGCACTCATCTTTCCAAAAAATTTACAGAATCAAATCAAAAGTATGAATGTGTATATGAACTTAATAATGGAGAGTGGAACAATGTATGTTTTCAGCCACTTAAGATTGAAAACGGCGAATGCAAATGCGTTCTCGTAACATTCTCTGATATTTCTGAGTCAAAGGCTAAATTTGATGAAATGGCCTTGCAGATGGAAAGGTTTCATAAAGGTTCAAAATTTTCAAACTGGTATTTTGCACAGGTTTCCCAGGATATGTATTCCCAGATTCTCAAATTTGATCTTCTTACAGGCGATACATCTAAAATCATATTTGAAGACAACGAACCAAAAGAAGTTCCTGTAATGAACTGGAATACAATTCATGACCAGCTTATTGATTCTATTCATCCAAAAGATTTGGAAATTGCATCAAATGTCTTTTCAGTTGACCGTATAAAAGCTATGGCTCCGGGAGAAATGCTTGAATGTACTTTCAGACGTTACATTGAAAATAAGTATCACTGGTACAATATGACAATTCATGTTTCAGAGCTGGAACCTTCTGTTGCTGTTGTTTTTGAGCGAGATATCACCGCTTCTGGAGTGGATATAAACCAGACGATTTCAAAAGCTGAGCATGACGGACTTACAGATTTGTTCAACATCGAAAAATACGGAAGTCTTCTCCCTACAGAATATGCATCAATGGAATCTGCGGGTGTAATTTATGCGGACATTGAACATCTTTCTGAATTCAACGAAAAGTACGGTCGAGATGTAGGCGATGAAGCAATTAAAATTCTTGCGGAAAGCATGCGTTCTGTTCAGAACAGACAGAATCTTGTGTATCGTTGTGGTGATGATGAATTTATGCTTATTTCAAAAAATACTTCAAATGAAGAAATTGAAATCTTAAAGCAGCTTGTTAAGGAACGTCTTTCCCGCCTTAGCGATATTCGTAATGTTCATTTTGTGGCCTCATTTGGTAGTGCATGGGAGACAAATGTAACTGATATTGCAAAGGTTATTTCAACAGCTGTAACAGATATGCGCAATAACAAAACTCTTGAACTTTTACATTGATGCAGCGAAATCTTGTAACACTTGCAACTGTAATTTCTATAAAGCCTCTTGGAGAAAATAATGCTTCTGTCTGTGTTCTTACTCAATCCCAGGGAATTCTTTATGTTACTCTTTATGGCGGTCCTAAAAGCCGTTTAAAATCTCTTGTATCAACGTGGAATACAGGAACGATGTATCTTTCTCTTTCAAAAGGAATTTATAAGATTTCTGATTTTGATGTAAAATCCTATCATCTTACATTCCGTGAAGATATATATAAATCATGTGCCGCTTCACTTGCTGCGGAAATTGCAATGAAAACTCACTGTGCTGGAAATAATGAACGTTGCTGGGCTCTTGTAAACGGATTTTTAAATGGATTGGAAATCTGTTCTGAACAGGCAGAATTGAATTCTGGTCTTATGCGTTTTTTATGGAGATATCTGGAGCTTCTTGGTATTCAGCCGGAAAGCGGCTTGTGCTGTCATTGCGGAAACGTGATGGAAAAAGGGGGAGAATATGTTCCTTCTGAAAATGGATTTATCTGTTCTTCCTGTAATCACAGGTCAGGGACTTTTTTTGTAAATGCAGAGGGGCTTTTTTTTCTGACAGGAATTTCACGTCTTCCTCCAAAAGAAGCTTCCGCTCTTGTTTTATCTCCTCAAGCTTTAGGGCAGGTAAAAACATTGATTTTTTATCTTATTGAAAGTGCATGTGGAGTTAATCTTTTGACTTTGAAAACTGCAGCAGGTATTCTATGATTTTGTTTGACTGAATCTGTTTATTAACGTATAATATTTTAATTAATTTTGTCAGGTGGTGAGATAAATGGAACCTATTTTTCCTTTGAAAGAACTTATTGGTTTTACAGGTAATATCTATCAGATTACAGTAGCTGCTAGTCGTCGTGCTTTTCAGATGTCAAAAATCAATGACCCTGAAGTAGAAAAGAATTCAGGTAAAGCAGTTTCAATTGGCGCTCGTCAGTTGTTCTGCAATAAAGTTTCTTATAGAATTGAAGACGAAAGTAAATAAAAAGTGCGCATCCCTGTTATTGTGTTGTTCGCACCTACAGCTTCGGGAAAGACTGCTTTAGCCATAAATCTTTTTGGTAAAAGCAGTCATTCTTTTTTTAAAGGCAGGTGTGAGTTAATCAGTGCAGATTCCATGCAGGTTTATAAAGGGCTTGATATTGGAACTGCAAAACCAACTTCAGAAGAAAAAACTGAACTTCCTCATCATCTGGTAGATTTATACCAGCCCAATGAGCAGTTTTCGGTTGCAGATTTTGTGAATCTTTGTGACGAAAAGTGCAGTGAGCTTTATTCACGGGGAATAATTCCTTTAGTTGCCGGCGGGACGGGATTTTACATAAGGAATTTCATTCTTGGACTTCCAAAAACTCCGGAATCTGATCCGAAAATAAGAGAACAGCTGAAGAATAGAATTGAAAAAGATGGAAATCAGATTCTTTATAGTGAATTATGTGCTGTTGATCCGGAAAGTGCGGAAAAAATCAACGTGAATGATGCATACAGAATCTGTCGTGCCCTTGAAATATTTTATACCACAGGAAAGAAAAAAAGCTCGTTTGAAATGGTATGTGAACCTCGCAAAGAATATGATTTCTGTGTAATCATATTAAAACGGGAGCGGGAAGAACTTTACAATCGTATTAACAGTCGTGTTGACTTAATGTTTAATCAGGGACTGGAAAATGAAGTCCGTCAGCTTATAGAAAGTGGCTGCACAAAAGAAATGCCTGGAATGCAGGCAATCGGTTACAGGGAATGGTTCGGTAACGATTATAATACTCCAGAAGGAATTGAACGCATAAAATACGAAATTAAACGAAACAGCCGAAAATACGCAAAAAAGCAGTATACTTTTATGAATGATATTCCAGGCGCAAAAATTGTAGAAATTAAGGATGAAAAATCAACGTTTCTGCAGGTTGAATCAATAATAGAGTCTTTTTTATCTGAAAGAATGCTGAAAAAATAATGAATCACTTGACCTAAATCATTATTTGGATAATAATTAATAACACTTTACTAGTAGAGGGGTGCCATCGTGCCTTGTGGAAAAAAAAGAAAACGCCAGAAGATGGCGACACATAAGCGTAAGAAGATGCTTAGAAGAAACAGACATAAGGCAAAGTAATTAATTTACTTTGAAATGTCTTATAAAGACCGGAACAGATTTATTTTTTGCTGTTTCGGTCTTTTTTTTAGAAGAGGTTATTTACGTTACTTTCAGCAATCAAATCACCGGAAGATATAAAGTCTCTGTCATTTAAGCAGCTTAATGATTTAGCTGCCGAAATTCGTAGGGTAATAATCGACGTTGTAGGAAAAAATGGCGGTCACCTTGCAAGTAATCTGGGAATTGTTGAGCTTACAATTGCTTTACATCGTGTTTTTGATAGTCCAAAGGATGCGATAGTTTTTGATGTAAGTCACCAGTGCTATGCTCACAAGCTTCTTACTGGAAGATTTGGTCAGTTTTCTACATTACGGAAAAGTGGCGGACTTTCTGGCTTTACCAAACAGGAAGAAAGTATTCACGATTTTTTTGATAACGGTCACTCCTCAACTTCCATTTCATCTGCTTTAGGTTTGCAGCAGGCCAGGGAAATTCAGGGGATAGAAGGCAAGACTATCGCTGTAATCGGTGACGGAGCTCTTACAGGTGGGCTTGCTCTGGAGGCGCTTTCCAACGCTGGTCAGATTGCAAAGAATTTTATTGTAATCGTAAATGACAATCAGATGTCAATTGATCAGAATACAGGAGCCATTTCAAGATATCTTACAAGACTTACAATGACATCACCTTATCAGACCTTTAGAATTAAATTTGACGATTTTGTTGAACGAATTCCTTTTTTAAACAAGTTTATTGGAAAGATTGTTTTCAGATTTAAGCGGTCATTAAAAGGATTTTTCTTTTCTACAAATTTATTTACAGATTTAGGATTTGAATATGTAGGTCCCCTTAATGGTCATGATATACGGGACCTTGAACTGATTTTAAGACGGGTAAAACGTATGCAGCGGCCGGTTGTCGTTCATGTTGTTACAAAAAAAGGCAAGGGGTACAGTCCTGCTGAACATAATCCAGACAGGTTTCATGGTGTAGGTCCTTTCATAACTTCTGAAGGAAACGTTGAAAAATTTGACAACGTAAGTTTTACAGAAGCTTTCAGCAATTCCCTTATGAAAATTGCAGAGAAACGTAAGGATATTGCCTGTATTACAGCAGCCATGGCTAAAGGTACTGGGCTTGCGGCTTTTTCACGGCATTACTCTGACCGGTTTTTTGATGTCGGAATTGCAGAAGAACACGCTGTAACTTTTGCAGGGGGACTTGCAAAGGGCGGGCTTGTTCCTGTTGTTTGCATTTATTCCACTTTTGTTCAGCGGGCTGTTGATCAGATTATTCATGATATATCTTTACAGAATTTTAAATCTGTTTTTGTTTTTGACAGAGCAGGAGCTGTTCCTTCTGATGGAGAAACTCATCAGGGGCTTTTTGATATTTCTCTTTTCCGACCTGTGCCGAATATAAGAATAACAAGTCCTGCAACGGCTGTTGATTTGGAAAAAATCTTGAATTATGCAGTTGAATCTGAATATTCTACGATAATCCGTTACCCAAAAATGTCATGTCCTACAGAGCTTGAATGCTTTAATCAGGATGTGCAGGAAGGACGTGGTGTTCTGGTGACTGCAATGGATTATGAACCAGATTTTGCCGGAAAATACGAAGATGATGATTCTGAAGTTAAGAAAGTGCTTTATGTAACAACAGGCGGAATGTTTTCTGAAGTTATGACTGCCTGCAGAGCGCTTTCTTTTGAAAACATCATTGCTGATATTTACTCCCTTAGATTCATTAAACCTTTTGATGAGGAATATTTTTTCAGCCTTGCAGAAAAGTACGATGCAGTAGTTTTTGTGGAAGACGGAATTGTTACTGGCGGAATAAGTGAATATATTGCAAGTGTTTACGGAAAACGAGGATTTTCTAATTTTGCAATAAAAGCATTTCCGGAAAAATATTATTCGCAAGGCTCTAGAAATGATGTTCTTGTTCAGGCTGGACTTACGCCGGAAGACTTAAAATCTGCTGCTTTAAAAATACTGGAAAATTTTTCGAAATAGTTTAGTCTATAAATTACAAAGGAATTATTACTGATATGAAGTTTTCTCTTTCAACCCGGACAATTCAAACTGATCTTCCTGCTTTTGTGATGGGAATTGTAAACGTAACGCCAGATTCATTCTGGAAAGAAAGCCGCGGCGGTTTTGAACATGCTTTAAAGTTGATTGAGCAGGGTGCTGATATTCTTGATATAGGTGGTGAATCCAGCCGTCCTGGCAGCGCATACGTAAGCGAAGAAGAAGAGCTTTCTAGAATCATTCCCGTAATTCAGGAAATCCGCAAGGTTTCTGATATTCCAATTTCGGTTGATACCCGCAAAAAAAATGTAATGGAAAAAGCATTTGAAGCAGGTGCAGATATTCTGAACGATATTTCAGCCTTAGAAGATGACTGGGAAATGGGGAAGTTTTGTGGAAAACACGGCATTCCAGTGATTCTTATGCATAAACGTGGAACTCCTGCTGATATGCAGAACAATACTTCGTATGAAGATGTTTTTAAGGAGATAAATGATTATCTTGTTGAACGGGCAGAATATGCAATCAGCTGTGGCATCAGCGAAGACAAAATAATTCTTGATCCTGGCGTAGGTTTTGGAAAAGGTCTTGAAGAAAACGCAAAGCTTATAAAAGATGCCGGAAAATTAGGAAACGGCCGTTTTATGATTCTTATGGCCTTATCCCGAAAAACCTGCATTGGCCAGATGACTGGTAAGGATATTTCTGGTCGTCTTAGCGGTACACTTGCTGGGGATTTAATTTCTGTTATGAACGGTGCACGAATGGTCCGTGTTCATGATGTTGCAGAAACAGTAGATACTTTGAAAGTCTTGGGTTATATTAATAGTATAAGTTAATTTCTGATAAAGGATTTGGAAAAATACATTGAAATCAATTGACAGTTTTCTGGCTTTTTACGGTTATCTGCGACCGGTTATAGATATTGGTATTATTGCCTTCATTTTATACAAAGGTTATGAAGTTATTGTAAAGACAAATAGTCTTCAGATTATCAAAGCAGGTGTTCTTGTTCTGGTATTTTATATCATTGCAATGGTTTTACATCTTGAAACTTTATTATGGATTTTTAAGCTTATAGCTCCCCTTCTTGTTGTTGCTTTTGCGATTGTATTTCAGCCTGAATTGCGAAAGATGTTTTTAAAATTAGGACAGAACCAGTGGTTTGCTTTCGGTAATCGTTCAAAGCATACATATGTCGATTCTGTTCTAATCGCAGCTGAAATGCTTTCAAAACAGAAACGTGGTATGCTGGCAGTTTTTCTTCGTCATACAAAGCATGAAGATATTATTCAGACTGGAACTAATTTAAATGCGGATTTAACGTCCAGTCTTCTTGTTACTATTTTTGGAATGGATACACCTCTTCATGACGGAGCCTGTTTTATTCAGGGGGGGAAGCTTGTGGCAGCAGGATGTTTTCTTCCTCTTAGTGAGCAGTATGATATTCGAAAAACTTTTGGTACAAGACATAGAGCTGCACTTGGACTTTCAGAAATAAGTGACTCCGTTATACTTGTAGTTTCAGAAGAAACAGGGGCTTTAAGTCTGGCTTATGATTCAAAGCTTCATTATGACCTTTCTGTTACAGAGATAACAAAAATTCTTGAAAATCTTCTTGATATCAGTCCTGAATCTTACAACATGGAGGATACAATCGATGAACAGAAAAAAGCTGACTGACAGGATTTTTGAAGACTGGGGTCAGAAAGTTGTGTGTATTGTTCTGGCTGTAATTATTTATGTTTTCAGTCAGGTTGCAACATTGGAACGCAAGGTTTTTGTTCTCCCTCTAAAAGTAGAGGCTGATGGACTTATGATGGCCAATAGTGATATTCCGAAATTTGTTAAGGTTTCTGTGCGAACGCGAGCTGAAAATATGCCTTCTATAAATTCTGGAAATATTTTTGCATATATAAATTTAAGTGAATATACAGAACCTGGTTTTTGCGACGTTCCTGTTAAAGTATCGCTTTCAGAAGATTTAATGTTAATAGATCCTCTTGAGTATTCCGTTAAGCCTGCTTTTTTAAATATTGAACTTGATAAAAAAGAACTGGCATACATTCCTGTAAAACCTGCCATTTCTGGAACTGTTGAACATGGATACATTATATCGAATATTGATGTTTCTCCGTCAACGGTAAAAGTTGTTGGTCCATCAAAAATGATAAACAATACTACAAGTATTTATACAAAAAAAGTCATAGTTTCTGGAGCTGCTACCAATTTTTCAAGAGAAGTAAAACTTGATAATATAAATTCAAAATTAAAGGTCGTTCCAGAAAGTGACTTTAGGGTAACTGTTTCTGTTATTCCAGCAATGGATACAAAGGAGTACAAAAATATTACTCCTTACGTTGAAAATCTTAATCCGGATTTCGAACTTTCAAGCGAGCTTCAAAAAATTAATTTTAAGGCAACTGCAGCTGTTTCTGTTCTGGAAAATTTTTCGTGTACGGCTAAGACTGTTTCTGTAAACTGTGCTGAAATAAATGCTGCAGGAACTTACAATTTGCCTGTAAATATAAGTTTACCAAAAAACATGACACTTGTTGAAAAATCCTCAGATACTGTTTCTGTAACTGTAGTAGAAAAAATTAAGGAACAGCAGGAAATCATAGAAGATGAAAAGGATAATGATTTTTCTTCTGGTGACATCATAGAAGATAAAATAACTGTTTTGGATAAAAAGCAATGATTATTGGAATCGGTGTAGATATTTCTAAAGTTTCAAGATTTGAAAAGTGGGTGAAGGATGAAAAAATGATTCCCCGTTTTTTTAATGCTGCCGAAATTAATAATTGCCGTTCAATTCAGTCTGCCTGTGAACATTACGCCGCTCGTTTTGCTGCAAAAGAAGCCTTTGGCAAAGCTCTTGGTGTTGGTCTTGCCGGTTATGATATGAAAGATATTTATATTGTGAATGATGAAAACGGCAGACCTGAGCTGAAAGTTGAAAATAAGGCAAAAGATTTATTAGAAAGTAAATGCGAAAATCCGATAATTCATGTATCATTAAGTCATGAAAAAGAATATGCAACAGCATTTGTTGTAATAGAAGCGAGGTAAACGTGGTATCTTCTTCAAGCAGAAAAAAGACTGATTCAGAAAAGAAAAAGCCTGCTATATCATATTTTTCTAAAGATAAGATAATCTGTCCTGTGTGCAAAAAAGCCTTTGAAAAAGAGGTTATGCGAAGCGGAAATGGTCGTATGATTGCCGGTGGACTTACAGACGATCTTCACCGAATTTTTGAACCATCTGCTAAATTTGGACGTATTTATCCGCTTATCTATGAAATTGGCGCTTGTCCTTACTGTTATACAGCAATGCTTTGGTCTGATTTTACGGAATTAAAAAAGAAAGAGGATACAGACAGGCTTTTTGAAAGTCGTGATGAGCGTAAGGATAAAGTAAACAATGTTTTTCCTCATTTTAATTTAAAGCATGAACGTACCCTTTTTGACGGTTGTGCAATGTATTATCTTGCGCTCCTTACATATTCTAAGGTAAATCCAGAAATGCTTCCTACAATGAAATCCGCATTTCTTTCTTTGCGTCTGGCCTGGCTTACTCATGAACTTGATCTGGCTGTTCCCGGCCATAATTTTGAATTTATTTCCCAGGCAATGTACAGAAAAGCTCTTTTCTTTTATCAGCAGGGAATTTTATGTGAAACAGACAGAACTGAAAAGTCTTCAACACTTGGAAATTTTGGACCAGACATGGATAAAAATTATGGCTGGGATGGTGTAATATATCTTTGCGGTTTACTGGAATACACTTATGGACAGAAGGATGATCTTCAGCTGAGACTTAAAAAGCTTAGTGAATCTAAGACTGCAATTGCCCGTATTTTTGGTCTTGGAAAATCTTCCAAGAACAAACCTGGACCACTTCTTGAAAAGGCAAGGGATTTATATGACCGCCTTACAAAAGAAGTTAATGACGACGATTTTTAGGATAATTTAGTGCGTAATATTCTGCTTACAATTTCTTATGATGGAACTGATTTCTGCGGCTGGCAGCGTCAGGATTGGGGTGAAGTAAAGAATTATCAGAGAACTGTACAGGGCGAAATTGAAAAAGCTTTGGAAAAAATTCATAAAGAACCGGTTATTCTTTATGGATCTGGTCGCACAGACAGCGGAGTTCATGCAATGGGGCAGGCTGCAAATTTTGTCTCAACTGTTGATTCCATTCCTGTAGAAAAATATCCAATTGCCATAAACAGTTTTCTTCCTCAGGACATACGCATAATTGATGCCAAAGAAGTTCCTGAAGAATTCAACGCAAGATTCAGTGCAACAAGCCGGGTTTACAGGTATTTTATATGCCCTGAAAAAATTCACGCTTTTCAGACTCGTTATGCCTGGTTTGTAAATTATCATCCGAATTTAGAGCGTCTTAATACACTTGCAGAATGTTTACGTGGAGAAATTGATTGCGCAAGCTTTGCTGCCAGTGGTGATATGAGTCTGTCAACTTTCCGTTATCTGAATAATGCCCATTTTTTTACTCAGTTAAATCCTTTAGACGGAAGGGAAATGATTGTGTTTGAAATCGAAGCAAATGCATTTCTGTGGAAAATGGTTCGAACCATAACAGGTACATTAATAAATCTTGACAGAACTGGCGCTCCTTTAGATTCAATGAAAAAAATTCTTGAAGCAAAAGACCGGAAAAAGGCAGGGGCAACGGCACCTGCCAATGGGCTCTTTCTTTACAAAATCAATTTTGATGGAGTCAGGGTTCACCAGTAGTTACATTAACGAAACTGGATCAATATCACACTCGATGTAAACGCTTTGAGGGTGAGAGTAATCTGTTAGTAGTCTGTTTGCAGCCTGTTGCATTACTGAAATATTAAGTCCCCGCAAAATAATCTGAAATCTGTAGTTCATAGAAATTTTGGAAACAGGGCATTCAGCAGGACCTATGACATCTGCATTTTTACCGCAAAGAGATTCCAGAATATCAGCTGCCTGATCTGCACAGTTTGAAGCCTGAGCCTGATTTGCGCTTCTGAATACAAGTCTTACAAGTCTGCTGAAAGGCGGAAATCCTAAAAGTTTACGCTGGTTAAGCTCGTAACTGTAAAAACCGGCGATATTTCCTTTGCAGGCGAAGAAAATAGGTTCTCTGTGGGGATTGTAGGTCTGCACAAGAACTTTTCCATCTGGAAAAAACCTTCCCGCACGACCTGCAACCTGTGTAATCAAACTGAAAGTGCGCTCACTGGCTCTGAAATCTGGCATGTGAAGTCCTGTATCTGCAAGAATAACGCCTACCAGCTGAAGATTCGGAAAATTCAGACCTTTTGCAACCATTTGTGTACCCAGCATGATGTCGTATTCACCATTTCTGAAGGCTGTCAGTTTTTCTTCCAGTTCACCTTTTTTAGTAAGTGAATCAGTGTCGATGCGAATAATTCTGGCGTTTGGAAATTTTGCGTGGGTTTCTGATTCAATGTACTCTGTTCCAAATCCGCTGTAACCAACGTCAAGAGAACCGCATTGAGGGCAAAATACAGGAGGGTCGGCACTCCAGCCGCAGTAATGACAGCGCACTCTGTTTTCATTTTTATGATAGGTCATTGGAACTGAACAGTTTTTACATTTAATTTCATAACCACACTGGTTGCATCGGAAAAAATGAGTAAATCCACGTCTGTTTAAAAAAAGAATTACCTGTTTTTTGCCGTCAATTGTTTTCTGAATTTCGTCTGCCAGTTCTGGTGAAATACAGCCTGGATTTTTGAATTTAGACAAATCAATGGTTTTAATGACAGGCATTGCGCCACCTGCCAGACGTTTTGAAAGTGTGTGAGCTATAAGCCGTTTTTGAATCATAAGCTGCCATGCTTCCACCGAAGGAGTTGCGCTTCCCATAACAAGAGGAATTCCAAGTTTTGCACATCTGTGCATTGCAGCCTGGCGGGCATGATATCTAGGCGTTTCACCAGATTTGTAAGAGCCGTCATGCTCTTCATCAATTATAATCATTCCTAAATCTGGAACGGGGGCAAAAACTGCGCTGCGGGCTCCGATTACGATTCTTGCTTCTTTGTGCAGGATTTTTTTCCACTCTGTAAGTTTCTGGCTTGGTGTTAAACCAGAATGCAGGACGGCTGCTGTGTTTCCAAATCTGTTCACAACGGCTTTTACAACCTGAGGTGTAAGTCCTATTTCTGGAACAAGATATATTACGCCTTTTCCACTGTTCAAAAGCCATTCTGCGCTCTGTAGAAAAACTTCTGTTTTTCCTGTTCCTGTAGGGCCGTAAAGATAGTGGTAAGTAGCTTTTCCTGACTGAGCAGATAAAGTTATTGCTTTTACGGCTTCTTCCTGTTCATCTGAAAGTGTATTTGATGATTTTTCGGAAAGTTCGCTGTCAAATGAAAAACCTGCTGCGCTGGATTCACGCTTTCCGCGGGAAGGAATTATTGAAAAAACAGCTTCTCCAATGGAACAGAGATAGTATTTGCTTATCCATTGAGCAAGTTCAAAAATTTCTTCAGTGAATAAAGGCTCTGTGTCTATAATTTTTGTAACAGGCCTGATTTTTTCTGCTCCAACAGGGCAATTTTCTGGAATAGTTTCTGAAACAGCAACGATAAATCCTACTGCTTTTCTGTTACCAAACCTGATTTCAGCCCGTTTTCCAATTTCTGGCTTTAATTCGGCTTTTTCATTTTCCTGAGGAATATAAGAATATGTAAAGGTCTGATTCAACGGAATGTTCAGAACTATCTGAAGGTATGTCATTGCTGTGGAAAATTCTTAGCGTAATCAGGCACAAGCTCCAGGAGCTTAGTCTTAAAGAATTTCAGATCCTCCCAGGCAGGTCTTTTATAATCTGCGTTTCTTAAAAGCGCGCTAGGATGGTAGGTCACAATCAAAGGAATTCCGTTGTATTCGTAAATTTGACCTCTGTACCTTCGAAGTGAAATTTCCCCTTGAATATTCATAAGGTTCCTTAATGCAACCTTGCCAACCAGAAGAATGATTTTTGGTTTTAAGATATGAATTTGAGCGTCAAGAAAAGAACGGCATGCAGCAGCTTCTTCCGGAGACGGATCTCTATTGTAGGGAGGACGACACTTTACAGTGTTGGCGATATAGCAGTTGATGTTCCTGTCCAGCTGAATTGACGCAAGCATTTTGTCTAAAAGCTGACCGGCAGGACCAACAAACGGTAAGCCCTGTTTATCTTCTTCTTCGCCGGGACCTTCGCCAATTACAAGAACAGCCGGATGTTCAACACCCTGACCAGGCACAGAATTATTTCTATTGGTACAAAGTTCACAATTTTTGCAGGCTTTTATTTTTTCTGAAAGCTCATGCATTGTAATGGAATGGGATTTATTTTTTTCAGAAGAATTTTCTTCGGTTTCGTTCCTGATTTCAGAAATTTCGTCTATTTTGCTTTGTTCTGCATCAAAAGAAACATGTTTTTCAGCATTGTTTTCTTTCTGTTCTGGTTGTGTTTTAATTTTCTGAATTTCCACATCATCCCAAAAGTTAATTTCAGAATTGTATTCAGGAGAAGAGTATCCGTAATAATTGTCACTGGCTGTTTTAAATAAATTGTACAGGATTTTTTTTTCAGAAGCTTTCATTTTTCATATAAGAATATCACATAACTTGTAATTCAAGCAATAAACAAGTATATTTATATAATATGAAAAAAAACTTTTTTTTATTGTCGTTTATTTTTTTCTTTTTCTCAATAAATAATATTTTTTCACAAGTATCGGTTGATCCAAATAATGATTTTTATCTTGATGCTCAGGGCTGGTTAAGTAAAGGCTATATTGATTATCTGCCTCAGTTAAAGCCATATTCTCCGGCAGTTATTGAAGAAATCCTTTTAGTTGTGAAAGACGTAGAAGATAAAGCTGATAAACAGAGGGCAGAAGATTATTACAATAGATATTTTGGCAGAAAAATTCATCTTACACTTTCTGGTACAGGAAACAGCAGATTTTATAATAGAGAATACGGTGACGACAATAAAACCGAATATGTTGATGATTATAAAATCGCCTCTGCAAAAGCGAGTTTAGGTGGAGATATAAAATTCAACCCTTATTTTGGAATTTCTTATGATTTTGGTTTAAGAGGAATTTCAAATGATGACAGTCCGTTATCGGTATTTCCATACTGTGAAAAAAATAGTGAATATTTGAAAATTGATGATTTGTCTTTTAAGGAAGGCAGCATTGATTTTCTATTAGATTTGAATGGTGCAATTTCCTTTGGAAACAAAAATATTTATGGTTCATTAGGATTTAATCGTGTTGGATTTGGTATTTTTCCAGATGATGATTTGATTCTGAATCCTTCATCATATCAGCTGGCAAATGCTAATATAAATTTTGTTTCAAAAGGGTTTGAATATACTCAGATGGTTGGTTTTCCTGTTGCTCAAGGTTATAACAATTCAGATGAATTCAAGTGGTGTAAAGCTTTATCGTTTCACTCCATAAAAATACCCTTGATGCAAAATAAATTTTCTGTATCGTATTATGAATCTGCTGTATACGGGAATTATTTTAACCCGGCCTATCTCCTGCCAGCTCCCTGGGCGTTGATTTCAAGGGTAAGTGGTTTTTCAGAAAATGTTCTTTCTGGAATAAGTTTTCAGACTAATATTCTTCCCTGTTTTTCAATTAGTACAGATTTTATGATGAATGATATTGATTTAAAGCCGTTTATAAAGCTTAAATGGAATGATGCAGCTATACGAGGGGCATTTAAAACTGGTATCATCTATACTCCAAAGTATTCTCTTTTCAGATATATAAAATTAGATTATTGTATTGTTACTCCTTATACATATACATCATGTGATAGTAGTGATAAAAAATACAATTTTTCTGATTACACTAATTATGGTTTATGCATGGGAACTGAACTTTTACCAAATTCTCATCAGTTGGGAATAGCAATTCAGTTTGCACCAATAAAACGATTTTCTGTAACAACTGCGTCTAAATTCATGCAGCATGCAAACCAGTACGAAAATTTAGATGATAAGGATGTTTTAATGCTTCCTTCTGGGGCTGTTACTGATGGTTCTTTAAAGCAGATAACTCATAATCTTGAATCTGCAAAGGAAGAAACAGGCCTGCTTAATCAGGATTCTAAAATGACTGTTTTTAGAATTGGCATTGATGTAGATTACGAGTTGCGAAATAAGCATTCTGCTTCTATATCCTTTAATGCAGGTTATTCTTTTGAATATATAGTAAATGATGGTGTTGATAATCCTATTTTTCCTGAAAGATACGAAACTATAGAACAGGTTAAAATGGCTCGAGAAAACTGGAAAAATAATCTTCATAAATCTCAGAATCATTACTTTAGGGCAGGAGTGACAATTAAGTATTAAGGATTATGGATAAAAGAAAATTTCTGTTTTATTATCTTGATACAGGAGCGGGTCATAAGTCTGCTGCAAATGTTCTCTCTGACGCAATGAAAAATGAACAGCCTGACGCTGACGTAAAAATTGTGCGCGGTTTTAGTTCTCATGGACTTGGTCATCTTTTATTTGAGAAAGGATACAATTATTCCTGCAATTATATTCATGGATTATTTCCTATTGTGTATGATTTAGGACAGAGTAAGATTCTTCAGTCTGTTCTTACTTATCTGCTTTGTCCAGAAACTAACCGTTTTTTAAGAAAACAGATATTAAAAGAGCATCCGACAGATATTGTTTCTTTTCATTTTGCTCTTAATCCTTTTTTGAAAGAAGTTATAAAAAATATTCCCTGGCACATTAATTTTACTGTAATTGTAACAGATCCTTTTACTGTGCCTAATCCATGGTTCAACGTAAAAAGTCTTAATTACATGGTTTACTCAGATGAAGCAAAAAGACTGGCGGTAAAAAACGGTGTTCCAGCAGAGAATGTTACTGTTATCCCTTTTTTAATGAACGGCAAATTCAGAAATCCTATGTCTGATTCTGAGATTACAGCGTTGAAAATTAAACATGGTTTTGATCCAAATAAAAAAATTGTCCTTCTTGTTGGTGGAGGCGAAGGTCTTCCTGGTGCAACAGAAATCATAAATCAATGTTTAATTCATAGGGCAAATTTTTCAACTGCAATAATTTGTGGGCGAGATGTAGTAAAGAAAAGGCAGTTTAATTTGCTGAGAATTGCAAATCCTCGGCTTGATTTGCATGTTTTTGGTTTTGTTGATTTTCTTGATGAACTTGTGAAGATTTGTGACTGTGCTGTAATTAAAGCGGGACCGGCAACTCTTTTTGAGGTTCTTTCCTGTCGTAAGCCGGTAATTATCTGTAAGTATATTCATAACCAGGAACTGGGAAACATGCGTTTTGCGGTAAATCATAAAGTTGGTTTCTTTATTCAAAAGCCAAGACACATATATAAAAAAATAAACGAGCTGCTTAATGACAGCTCGTTTGATGAAAAAATGAAGAAAAATTTTGATAGTGTCGTAATTGATACGGACTCTTCAAAAGTTGCTAAACTTCTTTTCCAAAAAAGTAATGTTTAACGTCTCTTTTTTCGTAAGATTCTTTGATTAAATCAAAACAATCAATTTCATTATAAATTCTTTCTGCATCTTCAATACGACCTCTTAAGACTGGGTGTTTTGGAGAAAAAAGAACGCAGCAGTCTTCATAAGGAAGAATGGAAGTGTTGTAAGTATCAATAAAATTTGCAGTGTCAATGATTTCTTCTTTATCCATTCCGATTAACGGGCGCAAAAGCGGACGTTCTGCAAAATGTTCTGTAATGTTCATATTTTCCATCGTCTGACTTGCTACCTGACCAAGACTTTCCCCTGTGATTATGCAGTCTGCACCAATTCGCTCTGCCAGCATATTTGCAACTTTCATCATGCACACGCGAAGCATAAGGGTTGACCATTCTTCTGGTGCTTTTTCCTTGATTTTCATCTGAACATCTGTAAATGGAACAATATTCAGATATGTATTCAGGCCAAAAAGTGAAAGTTTTGCGGCTAGTTCTTCAACTTTCTGCTGAGCTTCTATTGATGTGTATGGATATGAATGGAAATATACGCACTGAACTTTCATGCCACGTCTCATCATTCTGTAACCGGCAACAGGGGAGTCCAGCCCACCTGAAAGGAGCAAAAGACCGTTTCCGCTGCATCCAGCTGGTAAACCTCTACAGCCTGTCTGAGCATCGCTGTATACAAAAACACGTTCGCGGACCTCAATGTAAATTCGCACATCAGGATTATGAACGTCAACATCCATGAATTTGTCATCATATACACTGGATGCCGCCTCTACGGCAAGTTCATAAGAATTTAACGGAAAGCTCTTATCTGCCCGTTTTGCTTCGATTTTAAAGGTTTCAGCTTTTTTTAATTCTTTTGCCTGTTCTGCACAAATTCTTACAGCTTTTTTTATAGATTCAATATCTTTTTCGCAGGTAATTGTACGTGCCCAGCCAGTAATACCAAGAAGATGACGAAGAACGTTTTCAACTGTTTCGCAGTCTTCCTCTTTACAGTCAATGTAAAGACGGCCTGCAAAAAGTGCGATTTTAAGATCCAGACCTTTCAGACAGTCTTTTGTGTTTTTTACAAGAAGTCTTTCAAAAAATTTAATGTTTGAGCCTTTCAATGAAAGCTCACCGATTTTTCCTAAATAAGTTACCATATTCATACTATACTATTTTTTCTTTTCAATGTCTTGAGCTCTAGGTCCAAACTTTTTCTGACGTTCACGCACTTTTTCGATAATCTTATTTCCTTTTTCAAGTTGATTAATTAAATCCCAGTGCCAGTCCAGGTCTTCTGCAGGAAAAAGTGGAGGAGGATCAGGTTTTCGTTGTTTATTAGCTTCTTCCACAATTTTCATCAGTTCTTCTGCAGAGTTTTTATCTGTTACTTTTGTAAGATAGGGTTTTTCTGGTAAAAGAAGATTTCCTGTGCTGTCAAGTTTACTTGAAAACGGGAAATCTGGATATTTTTCTACATTTCGAATGTTAGAAGACCGGCCGTTTACGCAGGAATAATTCTGTCCGGCGCTGAATATATGCTTGTTTACTGTATAAAGCTTATTTTCATCAGAGAATGCAGCTTTTGAATCTTCATAAAGCATGTCTGTCTGCCAGAAACGCAATCTGTAATTTCCGTTTTCTGTCATGTACCAGGAAATAATATCCTTGCTGTTGTTCCTTCCAGAAATTCTTATGGAATCACTTTCGTTTACTCCCTGCCAGTATCCATAATTGGAGTTGGCAAACTGGCCGTCAGCATATTCATCATTTTCTGTAGTAAGGGAACCTTTTGAAGAATCAGCAGAATAGGGAATTTTTATAAGAAATTTCAGGTAAATTTCGTTTTCGGTCAAGGCAATTGGAATTATTGATTTTGTTTTTTTATCAACTTTTACTGTCATTTCCCATACAGGGACATTTTCTGAAATTTTTTTAAAATCCACAGTATAGTGGTGTGCATTTTTTTGTGTTGAAATGTTTCTTTTTCGAGCAGAAATGTTTGAAAATTCTTCTGGTTCAACGACTCTGTCGTAATACCAGCCATAATATTCCTTCAGAATTACAGCAAATTGATTTTCTTCGCCAATAAAAATATATCTGTCGTCGCCTTTCCAGATGCCTTTTATTTCAGAGGGAATTTCTGCAGATGAAGCGAAAATAACTAATAGATATAAAAGAAAAAAAATAGATTTTTTCATGCTTATAGTATCGGAATGTTTTTGTTTCAAATAAAGACAGAACAATTTTTTAGCTAATAAAAAGTTCTGTTTTGATTCATATGTAGAATATTTATTGAAAATATGTCATAATAAAAGTAAAATAGAATTTTCATTAGAGGTAACAGACCAATGTATAAGCCAGTTGATCCTAAAGCAGACTTCCCTAAACAGGAAGAAGAAATCTTAAAATACTGGAAAGAAAATGATACTTTCAAAAAATCAGTAGACCAGCGTGAAGGTTGTGAAGAATACGTATTCTTTGATGGTCCTCCGTTTGCAACAGGACTTCCACACTTTGGACATTTCATTCCTTCAACAATTAAAGATATTATTCCTCGTTACCAGACAATGAAGGGCAAAAAGGTTGAACGCCGTTTCGGTTGGGACTGTCATGGTCTTCCTGTAGAAAATCTTATTGAAAAAGAACTGGGAATCAACTCAAAGCATGAAATTGAAGAGCTTGGAATTGATAAATTCAACGATAAATGTAAGGCATCTGTTCTTAAATATACTTCAGAATGGCGTACAACAATTACTCGTATGGGTCGTTGGGTAGACTTTGACCATGATTATAAGACAATGAACCCTGACTACATGGAATCAATCTGGTGGGTTGCAAAATCTTTGTGGGATAAAGGTCTCATCTATGAAGGAAAATACATTCTTCCTTATTGTCCCCGCTGTTCAACTGTTCTTTCTACACACGAGCTTGCACAGGGATATAAAGATGTAAACGATATGACTGTTACTGTCCGCTTCAAGATTACTAAGGCACCGGAAGGCGTAAATGATCCTGAAATGGCTAACGGAAACACATATTTCATCGCATGGACAACAACTCCATGGACACTTCCTTCAAACCTTGGTCTTTGTATGGGACCAGAACTTGATTATGTAAAGATTAAGGACAAGGAATCAGGAGATTTCTATATCTTTGCAGAAGCTCGTCTTTCAGCTTACTATAAAGATCCAGACGCTTACGAAATCATCTATCGTCATAAGGGTAAAGATTTCCTTGGCGCAGAATACGAACCATTGTTCCCTTATTTTGCAAACCTTAAGGATCCAAAAGCCTGTGAAGCTGAATCACGTCAGAAGTGCGAAAAAGGTGCTTTCCGCATGTTCAATGCTGCTTACGTTACAACAGATGACGGTACTGGTATTGTTCATATTGCACCAGCCTTTGGTGAAGATGACCACCAGGTATTTGCAGGCAGTGGTGTTCCAGAAGTTGAACCAATCGACGCTGAATGTAAATTTACAAAAGCTGTTCCAGATTATACTGGCCGATTTGTAAAAGAATGTGATAAAGACATCATGGACCGCCTTAAGAAAGAAGGCAAACTCATCAAGAAGGAACAGCACCTTCACTCATATCCACACTGCTGGAGATGTGGCTCTCCTTTGATTTACCGTGGTATTGGTTCATGGTTCGTAAAGGTTGCCGACCATCATGAAGCTCTTTTGCGTGCAAACAGTCAGATTAAATGGCAGCCTGCACACATCAAGGAAGGCCGTTTTGGTAAATGGCTTGCAGGTTCCCGCGACTGGGCTGTAAGCCGCAACCGCTACTGGGGTAACCCGATTCCTATCTGGAAGTGTGAAGACCCTGACTGTAAGGAAGTTTTGTGCGTTGGAAGCCGCGATGAATTGAAAAAACTTTCTGGAACTTATCCTGAAGACCTTCACAAGCAGTTTGTAGATAAGATTACTATTCCTTGTAAATGTGGAAAGACAATGCGCCGTATTCCAGAGGTTTTTGACTGCTGGTTTGAATCAGGAAGCATGCCTTATGCTCAGCAGCATTATCCTTTTGAAAACAAGGATTATTTTGAAAAGCATTTCCCTGCTAATTTTATTTCTGAAGGACTGGATCAGACTCGTGGTTGGTTCTACACACTTACAATTCTTGCAAGCCACTTGTTCGACAAGCCTGCTTTCCAGAACTGTGTTGTAAACGGCCTTGTTCTTGCATCTGATGGACGCAAAATGTCTAAATCTTTGCGCAACTATACAGACCCTGTAGAAGCAATTAATAAATTTGGCGCAGATGCTCTTCGTCTGTTCCTCATTCACTCTGCGGTAGTAAAAGCTGATGACCTTCGCTATTCAGATGAAGGTGTTCGCGACGTAATCAAGAACATTATCCTTCCTTTGTGGAACTCATACAGTTTCTTTGTAACATACGCTAATATTGATGGTGTAGAGCCAACAGGTCATTTGTTCGACAATAAGCTTCCTTCGAATCCACTGGATGCATGGCTTTTGTCTATCACTCAAAAAATGGTTAAGGATGTTACAAATGGTCTTGATGACTATGATTTGAGTGGTGCGGTTGATCCAATTGTTAAATTCATTGACGAAATGAACAACTGGTATATCCGCCGCTCACGCCGTCGTTTCTGGAAGTCAGAAAATGATTCAGATAAAGCAGAAGCATACGAAGCATTGTACATTGCTCTTAAAACATTTGCTCAGGTTGCAGCTCCATTTGTTCCGTTTATTACAGAAGAAATGTGGCAGAATCTTAAAAATTCTGAGGACAAGGATTCAGTTCATCTTACAGATTATCCTGTTTACAATGAAAAATGGCATAATGAAGAACTTGAATTCAAAATGGCAACAGTTCAGAAAGCTGTTTCTATGGGACGTTCTTTGCGCAATACATTCAACCTTAAGAACCGTCAGCCATTGGCATCTGTTGCTCTTGTAACCCGCAATTCTGATGAAAAACGTGTTCTTGCAGAGATGGAAGATTCAATCCGCGAAGAATTGAACGTTAAGAAGGTAGAATTCCATGACCGTGAAGATGAACTTGTAGAATATAAAGCAAAGGCAAACTTCAAGGTTCTTGGTAAAGAACTTGGACCAAAAATGAAGGCTGCAGCATCAATAATCATGACACTTTCTTCTGAACAGATTCAGTCAATCCTTGAAGGTACAAAACTTACTATTGATGTTGATGGAACATCTGTTGAACTTAACGAAGAAAAAGTAATTGTTGAACGTCTTGAAAAAGATGGTCTTAAAGTTTTGAACGATGGAACTCTTACTGTAGGTCTTGATTCAAAGATTACTGATGAACTTAAAAAAGAAGGTTATGTTCGTGATCTTGTTCGTGGTATTCAGAATCTTCGTAAGGAAAGTGGCTTGAATGTTACAGACCGCATCAAGCTTACTGTTAGCGGTGATGATGAATTGAAATCAGCATTCCAGATGTTTGAAACTTTTGTTGCTGGTGAAGTTCTTGCTTCTTCATCTGTTTTTGCAGATAACATTGCTGGTGGTACAGAAGTTGAATCTGAAGATAAGAAGTGGAGTATTTCTATTGAAAAGGCTTAATGCTAAAATAAAGCAGCTGTTTCATTTTTATGTGACGGCTGCTTTATATCTTTGTATTTTGATTTCTCTTTCTGCCTGTAAAACAGCTATTCCAGTTTATGAAAAAGTGGATGTTTTATCTCTTCTTGATAATAAAAGTTCTTTTTATCTTAGGATTCCAACATCTGTTGATTCTGAACAGTTTGAGAAAATTTTGCAGGCAAAAGTAAAGGGATTGTCAGAAGCTAACGCCAGAAGAATAACAGAACGTATCGACACAATTTACATTGGTCTTGAAAGAACTAAAAAAGGAACTGAATATCAGCTCGCTGCTTCCTGTAATTTTCCAAAAGTTGTTATAAAATCTGCTTTTTCAAAAGGAAACGGCTGGAATTCTGATTCTTTGGTTTTGGATGCAAACGACGGCAAAAAATCTAAATATGAAATATATGAGCGGATGGGAACACTGGCATCTTTTCCTGATACTTTTACCGCTTGTACTGGATATAATGTTCCGTCAATGATAGAAAAATATCATAATATTGTAACTTCTCAAGTTGATAAGAATGAATCATTGAATAACAATGTATATGACTGGTTATGTTATGATAACGGAATACCTGATGATAATATAAAATTTTTTGCTACAAGACCACAAGCTTTTCTTTCTATGCTTGTTGGAGCCCAATTAAATTATCAGTTGAATTATGTTTGTGGTTCAATATGTAATGATCCAAAAAATAATAATCAATTTATAATGGAAATTCAGTTTGATTTTATTAATCGGCGAATTATTCCTGCTGCTCGAGGAGCTTTGACACTGGCTCTTGGATTAACAGATGCTCAAGTTTCTAGTTCAACCGAAACAAATTTAACTATTTCAAATATTAAATTGAATAAGAAACAGTTATATCAACTTCTGTTATTGTAAAGTTTATGAAGTATTTGTATTTTTTCCTGTTTATTTGTGTTTTTTCTTTTTCCGCGTGTCAGACCATGCCTTCTGTTCCTATTCCCGGTGAAACAGAAACAAAAACTAATAATATTTATATTGAATATATGAATATTGCTGACTCTTACATGGATTTGAATAAATATGATAAAGCTGTCGAGTTTTATACTTATGCACTAAAAAATAAAAATATATTCTGGACTTGTTATTATAAACTTGGCAGAGCTTATGTTTTTGCAAAAAAATATAAAGAAGCCAGAAAAATTTATAATCGTCTGTTAAAGCGTGATGTTAATAATACTGATTTGCAGATTTCCATTGCATATTTATATGCAATGGAAGGAAAAATTGAATCGGCTATAAATATATATGAATACCTCTGTGGCAAAGAACAGAATAATGCTGATATCCTCGTTAATTATATAAATGTTCTTATTGCAGACGAGCGCATGGATGACGCTAAAACTAAATTTGCAGAACTACAAGAAAGATTTCCTGATAATGCAAATATAGAAAATCTGAATAAAATAATTAATACTGATACAGAGGAAAATGAAGAATCTAAGAAAGAAGAGGTTGATTCAAATAATTAAATTAGTTGAGTTAACCGTTATTGTTTGTTTTCCTCTGAAGCAATAAATTCGTTGTATTTATCAATATCTACATGAAAACCGATTATATCAGAATCTTTTTCATTTATAGCATGTTTTAATGCTTCTTCAGCTTCTAAAATAAGACGATCTGCTGTAATCAATCTAGTTGTTGTACATGAAATTCCTATACAGACAGAATTTTGTTCCATATTTTCATATTCTGACAATAATTCCTCGTGAAATTCTGCTGCGCAATCTTCTGCTTCGTCAATGTTTATGTTCTTTTTGATGATTAAGATTGTATTATTTTCTTTTTCTATAATTATATCATTATCAAAATATTTTTCCGTTAATACTTTTGTCTTGAGAAAATTATCATCAGTATCTGTTTTTATAAGGAAAACTGCTGTCTCTGTTTTAGTATTTAAAATTTCCTGAAGAAGAGAAGTCTGGTTGTTTTTGTCAGAATCTTCTTCTATGCTGAGTTTTTCTGTGGATTCCTCTGGAGTGAATTGAACTGTTTCTGTTTCCTGGGTGCTGAAATCGTTATTTTCCTGTTCAAAAGAGTGTAATTCTTCTTCTTTATTAATTTCGCAAAGCTCAGGTTCTTTATCAGATAAACTTTCTTCTTCTGGCAGATTTATTAACGAGTTTTCTTCTGTTTCTGCAGCGGAATCAACGTCTGATTCATATGTATTTTCATCATTTGATTGAGAATTATTTGAATTTTCATTGAATATATTTTTACTTTCTTTATTATTTTTTTGATTTATGAAAATCAAAAAAACAGCTGTAATTATTGTAAAAGTGAGAATAATTAGAAACGAAAATTTTGCATTTTTATAGATTGTATCTGGATTAAGTTTATAAACAGCAGCTGTTATTTCATAAAAGTTATCAGATTCGTTAAAACAATCTGAAATTACTGAAATCATTGCAGATTCAAAATTATAATTGAAATTTTCATTTTTTGCATAAAACCCTTTTTTATTTTTAATTATCTGCAAGGCAATGACGTTGGAATCCTGAGAAAACTTTTCAATAGATTTTAGAAACAAATCATCATCAGATGAATCATTTTTTAACTGAAAAAAAGCAGTTTGGGTTTCTTTTGAATTATTTTTATAACTTCTGTAAGTTTCAGAAATAAAATATGTGATTGAAAATGTAAAAATTAATAAAACAAAAACAAAATAAAATCTAACAAATTTCTTATTCATATATCAAGTATAACGTAGTATAAAATTACGTGCAAGTTTTACATAGTCTTCAAAGAATTTTAAATTCCCCGAAAGTTCCATATCTCTTTTTTTTAAATATGCAATGACGGGCAATAAGATAATGTCGCTTATTTTAAGATTTGCTTTATCTATTGTATGATTATCAGAATATACGGAATTTATTGTATTTACAAAAGATGAATAGTTAAATGTTTTTATCACAATAGCGTTTTTTTTATCAGTTATTTTTGCAGAAAGATGGTAACAGTTATCAAAAAAATCAGCGTCGTAATTGTTGTTTTTTAGCCAGGTTTCTAGTGCAATTCTATACGAATTTAAAGTTTCGGTTGTATATTTTGTCTGGTCAATTTTCATAAGTTTTGTTCTGTACATTAGCTGAGAATAGCTGGTTTCCTGATTATGAGTTTTATTTTGGTCTTTTAAATATAAATCATCAAGATAGGAACCTTTCGCATAACTTTTACCATTTGAATATGCAAAATCGGCACCAGCAACAACAATTTTTGAAAAACCTGCACTTTTAGCAAAATCTATCGCAGCAATTGTTACTGTCCCGGATTTTGAATCAATGTGAATTAAAGAATCTTTTGAAAAATTTGCTGCGAAAACTTCAAGTGGATGAGAAGAAAATGTAAAAATGTAGTTTTTTGTTTTATTACAAATTCTTTTTACAACAGAATGATTTGCAGTAAGCTCAAAGATATAAATAATGTTATTTGATTTACAACTAAAATCGTTTGAAAAATGATTTGTTGAAATGCTTTGGCCGTCAACAGAAAAAACAGCATCTGGAATAATTTTATTTCTTGTAAGAATTTTATGTGCAGTATCTGTAGCGATTATATAATATTCGTTTAATTTTTCCAGATGATTATGTAAAAAGTTATCAAGAGAAGGTCCTGCAGCAACAATTAATGCAGTTTTATTTATTGGAAAATTAAATTTTTTTTCATTATTAATGTGTTTAAGGTTTTGCAATATATTTCTAGTCCATAATTTTCCAAAGTGAGCTTGAGTTGAAAAATCAGAAGAAATATCTCTTATAGAATTTTTGAATAATTCTACCAGACGGCTATAATTTTCTGAATTTGCAGTAGACCAGGCTTTGTGTTCAACTAAATTTATTTTGTCATAAACGGCAGGAACGTATAGATTTTTCAGTTTTTCTGGAAAATCAGTTAGAGTTGAAAAGTATATATTTTTTTGATTTTCAATTGTTTTTATTTCGGAAATATTATTTCTTAAAAAATCTAATTCCAGATTACTGTTTTCAACAGCAAGAATAACAGATTCTGGGAATTTTTCAGAAATTTTTTTTATGTGATAACCAGCACCTATTCCTGCAACAACAAAAAAATCGCTTTTTTTTATCGTCTGAACAAAATTTTCGGCTTCTCTTAGCGGATCATATTTTGAATGCATTGGTCTACCGTCATAAAAAACTGGAATGATTTGATTATTTTTTGCAGGTATTGTATTAGAATAAAGCATTTTTAATCCTAAAATAAACTTTCGATTAGTCTTTTAGTATCAGTTTTTAATTTGATATTTAAATTTTCTCTTTCAACTGAATCAACAGTACGAGAAGCTGTTAAACATTCTATAGGAAAACATTCTTTTATAAAATCATCATTTTCACTAAATTTTGTAATTTCTTCCTTAATCTGTTGAATATTGATTTTCAGCATGAAAGGCTTAGTAATTTCTGGTTTTAGAGAATTTGTTTTTATTTTTATCTGTGAAAAATCAATATCTTTGATTTCTCCAAGCTTGTTTTGATAATTAAAGCCATTTGAAATACGTATAACTCGATTATTGAATTTTCTAGAATTTTTTGAGAACCAGTTTTCGTACACTTTAAGAGAATTCGAATTAAATCTTGAAATTGTTTGCCTTGTTTCTACGTTATTGATTTTGTTATCAAAGCAAGAATTGAAAGTTTCTATTTCATTTGGATTTGTATGTTGAAATGAAGGTGAACCAGAAAGATCAAGTCCGCATACATAAACATTTCCATCTGTTATTGATAATGCAAATTCTATTGCTGTACCAGACACTGTACCATTTCGTTCTGCAATAATTGTTTCAGGAATAAGTTTTTTTACTAGTGTTGAACCAATTCCATCTGAATAACAGAGAGATATGATAGGGTTTTCTTGTAAAATTTTTTTTGGACAATTACTTTCTGGTGAAATAGCAACTGGCAGTGCTTTGTTTAATAAAACAGGGGATAAATGTTTTTTTGCCCAGAATCCTCCATCTGTTGAAATAACCATATCTGGTAAGATTCCAGCATAAATTAAAGGTTTAAGGCTGGAAGATACAGCAATAAGAAAAATTTCTTTACGAATTTTTTTTATGTCATTTAATGATGAATTTAGACTTATTCCACTGGCCGTAACAAGAATGTCACAATGACCTTTTTTTATAGTTGAAAAGTTCTTTGAAAATTTTAAGAATGAAATTGAATTTTTTAACCATCTTTTTGCAAAAAATCCATTAGTATTAAGAATTGTTTGACTGTATTGAATGACTTTTTTTATTGTTTCCCATGCAAAGTCTGTCTCCTGTTTGAATATTTTGCCAGAGGGCTGCCATTGAATAAAGTGAGTTTTCAATATTCCTTCATCGTGAAAAAAATTAATTAAATCAGTTTCGAAAGAATTTGCTGAAGTGTCTAAGATATAAAAGTTTTTGTCTGCATTATAATTATAATCATCAAAATCCTTTGTAAATCGTAAGATGCATATTTTGCAATCAGGAAATTTTTGCTTAATTAACTTGTAAAGATAGTTTATTCCAGGTTCAATTATGAAAAAATAATCAGGCTTGAAAGACAGATGAATTGTTTCAACAACATTTTTTGCTTCATTTTCTGGATTATAGGCAGAATGCAATAGAATATTATCTATTTTACAGGAAAGGGAGTTGTTTTTTGCTGTTAGATACTCAATTTTATGCATAAAAAAAGCCTCCGTTCAGGAGGCTTATTATATCATATTAAAAAATATCAAGATAGACCAAGTTCATTGAATAATCTTTTATATGTTCCAAATTGTTCTGATTTAGCAAACTCCATAATCTTTTCTTCTGGAAGATTTTCGAGCAGCTGATCCATATAAAGTAATACAGACTTAATATCATTTTTGAGATCAATAGAAATCAATGTATCAGAAGGTGCTTCCTGTTTTTCAACTCTTTCATCGTGATCAATAACGCTTTCGATAGGAGGGAAAGGGTCTTCCATTGTTGCATCAATGTTTGAAATCATTGATTCTGAAAGTGTTGCACTTTCGTTTATAGCAGAAGACATATTTTCCATATCACTTTCAATTACATTTTCATCACTCTTTAAGTAATCTACATTTTCATCAGATAGTTGTTCTGAAATGTCTTTTTCCGAATCAAGCATAGAGTCAAAATTGTCTATAGAGTCATTAAAAGGTTCAACATTAGAAATTTCTTCAGCAGAAAGTTCAGTAGTTTCAATTTCAGAAGAAATGTCTACTGTATCAGGAATTTCTTCAACAACATCAATATTTTCCTCAACATCAATGTCTTCGCAGGCTGGTTCAGTTGCTTCTGATTGGGTGATTACCATTTCTGATTCAGCAACAGAATCCATAAAGTCATCATTTGAAGATTCTACAAGAATATCATCTTCTGGAGCAGAAGGATTTTCATTTTCAGAAATTTCATCAACTTTTGGTATTGTTATTTCTGTTTCAATTTCCTGATTTTCTAAAGAATCAAAATCTGGTTCTGCAAGATTTTCAGAATTTTCTTCAATTGAAAGTCCGCTATCAGATTCTTCAACAGGAATATTCATTGCAGTTTCATTAATTGCGCCAAAAGGATTATCATCAGTAAATGTTGTATCTATTGCAGAATTATTTTCATCAGTCGGTTCTGTTTCGTCTGATTTGATTTCAATAGATGCATCGTTAAGTTCGCTTTCTTCAGGAAGTGTAATATCATCTGTTGATGGTTCTTCGGCAGAATCATTGATAGATATGTCTTCAAGAACTGGTTCGGAAATTGTTTCATCAATAACAATATCTTCTTCAGGCGATTCAAGATTGTCAAAACTAGTATCAATTTCTGAAAAACCTTCTGAAACAGTTTCTTCTGTTTCTTCTGATGGAAGTTCAAAACTATCTGATGTATCAGCTGATTCTGTTTCCAGATTATCTGTAATAGGGAAGTCAAATGGATTTTCTTCTGTTTTTTCCGATTCAGAAGCAGGTTCAGTAACGGTTTCTGTTTCTGTGTCAGCATCATAAACAGCTTCGTTGTTTTCAACAGTTTCTTCTGTTTCTGCAAAATCTGCTGTAATCATAATGTTGTTTAATTCGTCTCCAGAAAGAGCAATTGTTTCGTCTTCATCATCTGTTCCAAAGAATCCATTGCTGCTATCTTCATTTTTTTCTGGAACAGGAATCTGAATTTCTTCCATAGAGTCAGGAGATGATGTATCATTTTCTGTAATTTCTACAGGAGTTTCTTCAATAGATTCTGGAATATCAGCAAAAGCTTCTGGAGTTTCTTCAATGGTTTCAGGAATTTCTACTGCGGCTTCTTCAATTATTTCTGGAGTTTCTTCAATAGATTCAGGAATATCAGCAAAAGCTTCTGGAGTTTCTTCAATAGATTCAGGAATTTCTACTGCAGCTTCTTCAATTACTTCTGGAGTTTCTTCAATGGTTTCAGGAATATCAGCAAAAGCTTCTGGAGATTCTTCAATAGATTCAGGAATTTCTACTGCAGCTTCTTCATTTACTTCTGGTACTTCAGTTTCTGTAATTCCTGATGTATGATCAGCAACTTTACAGTTTTTTAATGTTTCAAAATCTGTTTTAAGATTGTTGATTTCATTTTTTAAGCCTGAAAGTTCAGACATAATCTGTTCAAGAATTGAATTACTTACAATAGAACTGTTTTCTGGGACAGCAACAGCTGATTCTGATTTTTCTGGAACTGTGCTAGATATCTGCATTTCTTTAGTTTCGTCTTCATCGGAAATTGAAAGGTCATAATCAACAACAAGATTTTTCTTTGCTGCCTGTACATCCTGATGAACGGCTGTTTCTTCCGCATCACTGTCAATACCAAAGTCTGAAAGATCAATTTCTTCAGATGAACTTCCTGAATTAGACTCTGTTGGTGCAGAATCTGATATACCAAATTCGTCCATTGAGATTTCTGTTTCTTCCGAAGTTGTTTTAGCTTCTGATTCTCCAAGTGAACTAAACATATCGTCAAATTCAGTTATTTCAGAAAATTCTGTATTTTCTGTAGAATTTTCATCTTCTGCAGGAGTTTCATCAATTATTTCAGATTCTTCTACAGTTGGAACTTCTTCATCTGTAAATGAAAGATCAATATCCAAAGCTTCATCATTGGCAACATCATCTTCTTTTTCTTTTGAAATTGTTGTATCGTCATCAAAGAAATCATCAAGAGATATTTCGCCATCTTCCATTGATGAAACAGGTGATGGAGCTGGAGTTGCACCAGGATTAGGATCTGTAAAGTCGCCGTCCATAAAATCGTCTAACGAAATTTCTTCTTCGCCTCCAGAACTTTCAGAACTGTCACTCATAAAATCATCAATTGAGAGTTCTTCACTTGATTCTGATGAAATTTCATTTGAATCAAAAGAGACTTCTTCAAAGCTTGTAACATCATCTGTTAAATCTGATTTTACAGAATCCTCTTCAGATGTACCAGAGTCTGTTATGCCAGAAAAATCTGGTTCTTCTGTAACTGAAACAGGAGTTTCATTTACGACTGAATCTTCTGGGAGTGAATCAAAATTAAAGTCTTCTGAGATTGAAGGTTCCGCAGACGCATCAGTAGCTGAAGCTGATGTGTTCATGTCTAAGTCTGAAAAATCAGGTAAATCAGTATCAAGCTGGAAATCTGATCCTTCGCTAGTCTGAGAGGCATCTTTTGGAGGTGTTTTTACCCATACGCCGTAATTGTCAAGTTCCTTAGTTGTATCTGTTGAATCACTCATAATATTCCTCGTTTCAGATAATTTTATACTTAATTATCGGAAAAAACACTTTAAAAAAATAGTTTTATTTTCGGAAAAGAAAAAATATATTTTTTGCAAATTCTGTAAATATAAAACTTTGTGATTTTTAATATTATATCATACTTTTTTTTATGGGGAAAATAAAAAAAAATGCCGATTAAAGTATTATGAATCATTTAAAAATTTTGGTGTCTATTTTTATAGGCACTTTTGTATATGTTGCCGTAGCATTTGTTGCAGGTGACAACGGATTATTGAGTTACAGCAAGTTAGAAGAGCAAAAAAAACAGATTACAAGGCAGACAGAGTTGATTCAGAATATTAACAATGAATTAACACTGGAATATACAGCTTTACTTGGAGATAAAGATGTTATATCTGCTTATGCCCGTAAGCTTGGATATGTTAGCAATGGCGAAAAGCTTGTAAAAATCAATGGAATGAAATCTTCTGAAAAATCACTTTATGATACTGGTACAATTTTAAGGCATGCAGATATTGAATGTTTGCCAGAAAAATTCTGTAAAGTTGCGGGTTTTGGATTTTTTGTTCTTACTCTTATTTTAATGATTCTTATAGATATTAATAATGGCTCTATAGTAATAAGTAGAAAAAAAGATACTGTTATACAGGGAATTCCAGTATATGATTTGCAGCAGATATGATAAAAATGTTCAAAGTTTGTGTTCCGGTTTACTTAAAAATGAAAAAGTAATAATTCTTCCAACAGATACTGTTTATGGATTTTCCGGTATTATTGAAAAAACTGATAGTGAAATTAGAAAAATAAAGGGTAGAGCAGAAACAAAACCGTTTATTGTGCTTATTGCATTTCCTGGTGATATCAATGAGATTACAGATGATGAAATTCCTGAAAATTTGCTAAATTTATGGCCTGGTCCTTTAACTATTATCGTTTCTGATAAAAAAAAGCCAGGAAAAACGGTTGCTGTTCGTTGTCCAGGAGATGAATGGTTAAGAAAAATAATTGAAGAATGCGGTTCTCCAATATATTCAACAAGCGTAAATAGAAGTGGCTCTCCTGTTCTTTCAAAAGTAAAAGATATAGTGGAAGAATTTGAAACTGATGTTTCTCTCATTGTTGATGGTGGGGATAGCATGTCATCTGTTCCTTCAACAATTGTTAAACTTACCGATGATGGTTATGAAGTAGTTCGGGATGGTGTAATAAAACTCTAGAAGATTATAAACTAATTATTTTTAGTCCAGATAACAGGGATTAAGGCGTTTTCTGCTGTACCATTTTTTTCAATTAATGTAGATTTTTCACCTTTTAATGTTCCGTCATTCTGAAGCAGGAAGTTCCATTCAATAGGTTTTGCTGTTACGGCTGATTCAAGAGCGAGTTTTCTGTTTAAGTCTGTAAAGAAAGAGGCGTTGTTGCTGCCATTTTGTTTTACGTTGATAGTATTGGAATTATTTTCGAATGCTGTAATGGAGACAGAGATGTTCATTGTTGCTCCGTTTTTGAATACAACAAAACCTCGTCCACCTCTCATTATAACTATTTTAGCAATTGCATCTTCTCCAGTCCATGTTCCTGCAATGCTTTCTGTAGTTACAGATTTTGTTGAAACACTTTTTTTTACAATTGTCTGATTTTCTTCTGTTTCGTCAAAAAGAGATTTGATTGATGCTTTCAGGTTAGTTTTAGAATCCATTAGTATTTTATAATAAGAATCGTATTCTTTTGAAATGGATTTTGTTTTTTTAGTTTCAATGTTCCTTAAATTTATGGAACATTCCCATTTTTCCGATGTATTTTTTTTTATTATTATAAAAAAAGCAAATGTTTCTTCACATTCAGAAAATAATGCTTCTTTTTTGCTGTCATAATTTTCTGAAAATGAGTCGGAACGGTTATCCTTTATGCTTAAATTCATATCAGATAGTTGTTTAAAATATAAATCTTCTGTCATGGATAACATATTTTTGTCTGCATCAGGAGAATAAATTCCAAAAAAAGCTACACTTGCGTTCTGCTGCCCAAACATACATAAGCATGTGGCAAAAAAGAGAATCGTAAAAATTGCTTTTTTTATAAAAATCTTCATCAGCTGTTCATTCCGTTTTTAAATTCTCGTTGAATATCCCGTTGTACATCCCGATCCTTTATTGTGGCTCTTTTATCAAATTGCTTCTTTCCGCGGCAAACACCAAGAGTCATTTTTACCCGTCCGTTTTTCAAGTAAAAATCAATAGGAATGAGAGTGTAGCCTTTTGCTTCAACTCGTCTGGCGATTCTTTTAATTTCTTCCCTGTGCAACAGAAGTTTTTTAGGTCTGTCTGGATTATGGTTAAAAATCGAAGAATAAGAATATTCTGTTATATGAAAATTTTTAACAAAAATTTCTCCATTTATGATTTCTGCAAATGAATCTGGGAACGAAATGCTGCCGTTTTTAACAGATTTTACTTCTGTTCCTAAAAGTTCTATTCCGCATTCGTAAGTTTCATCAATGAAGTAATCGAATCTTGCTTTTCTGTTTTCTGCAATTATTTTTTTTCCTTCGCTCATATAAAAAAATTATAATTGATAGTTAGGTTGGTTGCAAGTTATGGCTTGTTTGTGTTAATTTATTTTTATGAACAAAGAATTGTACGAATTATCATATTCATTAAAAAAAGATTTTCAGAAAAAAGTTTTGATTGTAATTCTTTTTATTTGTGGAATTTATGCATTTATAAACCTGATGCTGGCTTATGTAATTTTTCCGTTAAGGCAGAATTCTGTTTCTATGGCACCAGATATTGTAAAATCTTCATGTATTCTCTTTACACCTTTGGATAAATCTATTGGGCGAGGAGATGTTGTGTTAATCAGGGAACGTGATTCTGATTCAAATTCTAAGCTTAAGAAATTCTTGAACATGGCTGTTTTGTTTTTTACTGCTCAGCAGTTTGATTTAAATAATTATATGAACAATATGGGAAAAAATGGTCAGATTCGTCGTGTGATTGGTATTCCTGGTGACGAGATTTATATGCGTGATTACGTAATGTACATAAAACCTGCTGGTGAAAATTTTTTTCTGACGGAATTTGAACTGGTAAAAAAGCCCTATAATGTTAATATAAATGCAGCTCCTGGTTTGTGGGATTCTTCTATAGGTGTTGTTGGTTCTTTTGATTCAATAAAGCTGGAAAAAAATGAATATTTTGTACTAGGAGATTCAAGAAATTCATGTCTTGATTCTCGTTTATGGGGTCCTGTTAAGATTGATGATATAAAAGCGTCTGCACTTGTTCAGTATTTTCCATTGAATAAATTGAAATTTTTTTAACTGTGAATATTTCTCTTTATATACATATTCCGTTTTGCCGTTCAAAATGCGATTACTGTGATTTTTTTAGTGTGCCATGTGGAAAAAAAGATATTTCTGATGAGTATGTTAGTGCTTTGTGCAGGGAGATTGATACAAGGTGCAGGAGCAATAATATTGGAGTAATTGATACAGTTTATATCGGTGGAGGAACACCTAGCCTTTTGAAAGTATCTCAGCTTGAAACGATTTCAAAAACTTTCAGAAAATATACAAAAGTGCCTGTTTCTGAATTTACAGTCGAAGTAAATCCTGACGATGTTACAGAAGATCTTCTGGCAATGTTTCAAAAATGTGGAGTAACCAGACTTTCTTGTGGTGTTCAGGCCTTTGAGGAAAATGTTCTTTCTGGTGTAAAGAGAAGGAGTTCTGGAAAAACTGTTGTAAAAGCTCTTGATGTTATAAAAAATAATTGGAAAGGTATTTTTTCTGCGGATATTATTTCCGCACTGCCCGGGCAAACAGAAGAATCGTTTTTGCAGGGGGTAAAAAAACTTATTTCGTACAAGCCGGAACATATTTCATTGTATTCTCTGACAATTGAGGATGAAACTCCTTTAGGAAAAGCTGTTCTTTCAAACAGAATTTTATATGATTTTGATAAAGCTGATGATATGTGGCTTTTAGGAAAAAAACTTTTGGAAAAAAACGGCTATAAGCAGTATGAGGTTTCAAATTTTTGTTTTGCAGGGTATGAGGCAAAACATAATATGGTTTACTGGCAGCTTAAAAATTATATTGGCTGTGGAGCTGGAGCAACTGGTTCCAGGTATGGTGATGATGGGGTTCGTTTTACAAATACGGAAAACATTTCAGAATATTGCAGTTTTTGGAATTCAGAAGGAAAAACAATTGAAGAAGCTCCAGGAATAGAGGAAAAACTTAGTCTTGAAATTCAGTCCTTTGAATTTATTATGATGGGATTACGAACTTTGAAAGGTATTAACCTTGTCGAATATAAAGAACGGTTTCATCGGGAAATTCCTGAAAAAATAAAAGCTATAATGCATGAATGGGCAAAAAATAAACGTGCAGAATACAAGGCTGGTTTATGTTTTTCTCTTACTTCGGAAGGTCTTTTGTTTTTAAATGAATTTTTAAGACAGATTATATAAAAAAATAATATAGAAAAAAAATATTATTAGTGTTATCATATAAAATTGAGTATGATTGAAGTAAATCGACTGGATGGAAAAAGTTACTGGGTAAATCCGCACATGATAGAAAGTATGGAATCAAATCCTGATCTTACGCTTACTATGCTTTCAGGAAAGAAAATTGTGGTAAAAAATTCTCCAGAAGATATAATTGAAAAAATCATCTCATATAGAAAAAAAATCGGTATAAATACGCAAGAGGTTTTATAAATGGATATAGCAACAATAATTGGTTTTGTTGGTGGTGCAGCCCTTATCGTCATGTCTGTATTGACTTCTGGTGGTTCCCTTATGGGTATCATCGATATCCCTTCTGTACTTATGACAATTGGTGGTTCTTACATGGCTATCTTTATCATGTCTCCAATATCTAAGGCTGTCGGAGTATTTAAAATTGTTGGTATGTCGTTCAAAATTCCTGATTTTGGTGAAAAAACTTTGATTTCTAAGCTTATGGATCTTTCTAATAAAGCCCGTCGAGAGGGAATTCTTGCTCTTGAAGATGGTCTTGATGATCTTGATGATGCGTTTATGCGTAACGGTTTGCGTCTTGTAGTAGACGGTACTGATGGTGCCGTAATCCGTACAATCATGGAAAATGAAATGAGTCAGTGTGAAGCCCGTCACATGGAATGGGTAAACGTAATCAACCAGTGGGCCGGTTATGCTCCTGGTTTTGGTATGATGGGTACCGTACTTGGTCTTATTGGTATGTTGAACAACCTTGAAGATAAGTCATCTCTTGGTCCTAACATGGCCGTTGCCTTGATTACAACACTTTACGGTTCCATGATGGCCAACTGGATTCTTACTCCTATGGGACAGAATCTTCTTTCACAGAATGCTCTTGAAATGCGTTCAAAAGAAATGGTTATTGAAGGTGTTCTTGCTATTCAGGCAGGTGAAAACCCTCGTATCATGGGACAGAAGCTTCTTACATATCTTGACCCTGTTACACGCAAGGCTATAGAAGCAGAAGTTCTTAAAGATTAAACGAAATGGGGCTGTCCCAAAAGTAATGAGTGTAGCGCTCATTGAGTTCGTCGAAATGACTGCTACACTAAATGTGGTGGTTTCGATAAACTCAACCACCGTAATGCAAACTTATTGGACAGCCTCTTATATATTAAAAAAGGAATAGAAGATGGCAAAAGAAAAGAAAGAGCCTGAAAAACCGTCAACCGCCTGGCAGGGTACATATGGTGACATGATTACACTTATGCTCTGCTTCTTCGTAATGTTGTATGATCCGACGGAAATAGATATTACTCAGCTTGCCACAATTACATAGTCTCTTCAGATGAATGAAACTGAATCTGTTAACGGCGGTATGTCGCTGTCCACAGGAAAGCTTTCTGATCTTGGAAATACTATAAACTCACTTCCTGCAATAGAGAAAGGACGTTCTTTAGGTCTTACAAAAAAGAAGGCTGTAAGTCTTTTTGCTCCGGATGTAAAGTCTAATAGAATTACAATTACAAGTGATGAAAGAGGTCTTGTTATTTCTCTTGCAGCAGATAATTTCTTTGAAGAAGGTAGTGCTGATTTGAATATTGATGAAACCAGAGAAACACTTCTTCGTTTGTCAGATTTTTTTAAGGATCCAGAATTAAAAAACAGAAGATTCAGAATTGAAGGTCATACGGATAATACACCTGTTGCGGCAGATTCAAAATTTATAAGTAACTGGGAACTTTCGGCTGGAAGGGCGATGAATGTTCTTCATTATCTTGCTGATTTTGGTGTTGATGAAAATAAATTTTCCGTAGCCGGTTATGCTGATACACGGCCGAAATTTTCCAATGATTCTCCAGAAACAAGAGCATATAATCGTCGTGTAGATATTATTATTCTAGACGAGGGACACTTTTAATAGTATAATTAACTGATTTTATATTCGTAAAAAAAAACTTTTCCGGGAGGGGAAAATGGCAGACGATGGTCTTGACGGATTGGAAGACGGTGGAACTTCTGCATCTTCAGGTAAAAAAGGTGGAATGGGCGGTGCATTGCCTGGATTATTAAAATGGGTTGCAATTGCTTTAGGTGCCATAATTCTTATTGTTGTAATTGTTGTTGTTACTGTAAATATTCTTAATAAAAATACAACTGGTACTCCAAGTATACCAATCAGTGATGAATATGTTACACAGCGAGAAATCCTGGACTGGTATACATCTCTTGGAGCTATCCGTACAAAAACAAGTGATGATATTTCCGCAAGTGTAGTTGTTGATATTGCTCTTGGCTATAAAAAAGATGATAAAGCAACATCTACAGAAATTACTCAAAGAAATATTGAATTAAAAGACTTTTTACGCCGATACTTTACTGAGAAAACAATTGCAGAACTTAAGCCACAGAATGAGCAGAAGTTAAAGATTGAATTGCGTAATGCAATTAATGATGAAATATTAAGTACTTCAAAAATTCGTGATATTTCGTTCTTGCAGTTAGATGTGCTCGAACAATAATTAATATTGTTTGAAAATAAGGTGGAAGGTAGATGACTGAAGTTCTGTCACAGGATGAAATTGACCAGCTTCTGACTGCAATCAGCTCAGGAGATTCGGATACTGATGATTTCAAGCCTGTCAGTGATACTCGAAAAATCAAAATTTATGACTTCAAGCGTCCTGATAAATTCTCAAAGGAACAGCTGCGTACGGTTTCAAATATGCATGAAACCTTTGCGCGTTTAACGACTACGTCTTTGTCTGCGCAGCTTCGTTCTCTTGTTCATGTTCATGTTGCTTCTGTAGATCAGCTTACTTACGAGGAATTTATCCGTTCAATTCCAACTCCAACAACTCTTGCAGTTGTAAATATGGATCCTTTAAAAGGTAATGCAATTCTGGAAATTGACCCTGCAATTACTTTCTGTATCATTGACCGTCTTTTTGGTGGCCGAGGTATTACAGGCGCAAATAAAAACCGTGACCTTACAGATATAGAGCAGTCTGTAATGGAAGGTATTATTGTTCGTATTCTTGCAAATATGCGGGAAGCATGGACTCAGGTTATCGATCTCCGTCCTAGACTTGGTCAGATTGAAACAAATCCTCAGTTTGCTCAGATTGTACCGCCATCAGAAATGGTTGTACTTATTACTCTGGAAACAAAAGTAGGTGATGAAGAAGGAATGATGAACTTCTGTATCCCTTATTTGACTATAGAACCGATTATTTCAAAGCTTTCTTCACAGTTCTGGTTTTCTTCTGTCCGCAGAAGTACTACTACACAGTATCTTGGAACATTAAAAGAAAAGCTTTCTTCTGTTGATATGGAAGTAGTGGCAGAAGTTGGTTCAATCAATCTTCCGGTAAGAGATGTTCTTGCCCTAAGAATTGGCGACGTCGTTCGTCTTTCTAATACTAAAGTTGGTGATCCGCTTACTTTAAGTGTAGAAAATAAAAAGAAGTTTTATTGTCAGCCTGGTATTGTCGGAAAAAAGATGGCAGTTCAGGTAACAGGCAAATTAGAAGATGTTGCTGCAGATGATTTTGAAGAATTATCTGTAGAAGGAGATGATTCATTATGAGTGATGGTGCTATTTCCCAGGATGAAATTGATGCTTTGCTTTCAGGTGTTTCTGTTGATGGTTTAAATTCATCTGGACATGTTTCTGGAGGACCAGCAGTTCATATTGATGTAGAAGCACTTTCTAAATTTGCAGAAAGCGTAAAGGATTCTCTTGCAGAAAAATTGAACGGCATGACAGGCGTTGAATTTTCAGCTGGTACTCCTGTTGTAGAAGCATTGGATAGAGATAGTCTTCTTTCAAGGCTTCCTGAAATTGTTGTTACTGTAATAAATGATTACAGCGCAGGAATGATGGGGGACCATCAGTATATTCTTGCTCCAGAATTTGCTCAGAAACTTGTAAATCTTATCACTAAAGAAGAGAATGCTGATTTTGACGATATGGCATTGTCATGCATTTCTGATGTTGTTCAGAATCATTCTGGTTCTGAAATTCTTGAACTTGATAAAACGGGAAAATTCCCTGGATTGCAGTGTAATCCTCCGGAAGCTTCTAATAATCCAAAGGCAATGATTCGTGTGCCAGAAAATCAGTTTGCCTTAATAACTTTTCCTTTGACTCTTGATGGTCAAAGTTACAATCTGTGGGAATGTATTGGTGGAGAACCTGCAGAACAGATTGGAAATGCTTATGGTGGCGGTTCTGATGGCCTTGAATCCATTGATTCAGCAGATTTGTCTATGGGCGGCATGGGTTCTGGCGGTATGGGCATGCAGTCTGGAATGGGTTCTGCTCCTATGGGTGGCATGAACCAGATGGGCGGAATGCCGCAGATGGGAATGCAGCAGCCTGCTATGGGAATGGGTCAGATGGGCATGGGTATGGGAATGCCTATGGGTCAGATGGGCGGTATGCCACAAATGGGCATGGGAATGGGCCAGATGGGCATGGGCATGGGTATGGGAATGCCTATGGGGCAGAATATGGGTATGAATGTACCTAATGTTCAGAACCTTCAGTATCCAAATCTTCAGGGCTCAAATGCTATGGGCGAACAGGGTAACATTAGTCTTATCATGGACGTTCAGATGGAAATGACTGTAGAACTTGGTCGTACTAAGAAGCAGATTAAAGATATTCTTGGTATGGGTGAAGGTACAATCATTGAGCTTGATAAGCTTGCCGGTGAACCTGTTGATATTCTTGTAAATCATAAACCAATCGCAAAGGGAGAAGTTGTAGTCATTGATGAAAACTTTGGTGTTCGTGTTACTGAAATTCTTTCTCCTTTGGAACGTGTTTCTGATTTACACTAAAATTTAATTTTTCAGATAAATATTGTCTATATACTTATATTCATTTTTCAGGGTGGGGAAAATTGAGTAGCGTTATTAAATTTTTTGTTGTGCTGTGCCTTATTGCGCTTTGTAATGGAGGTTACGCACAGAATTCTGTTAATTCCAGTCAGCAGGGAATTTCTGAAAATTCTGCTGTTTCTTTATCTTCTGTTGATGAAAGTACCATAACGCTGGCTGTTCAAGAACCTTCTTCTAGTGCAGCAGATACGGGAAATTCATTTTTTCTTGTATTACGGATGATTTTAGTTCTTGCAATTGTGATTGTCTTAATTTATGGTGTTTTGTTGTTTTTGAAAAAAACAAATGCAACAGAAAAAAATGATGATATGTTTTTGCGGCAGGTTGCTTCTGTTAATGTTGCTCCTGGAAAATCTGTGCAGGTTGTGACTCTTACAGATAAACATGCTTTTCTTATTGGTGTTTCTGATAATTCAGTAAATTTAATTAGCAAGATTGATGATATTGAACTTGTTCAGGCTATGAATCTTTATGCAGATCGTAAGGAAAATACAAAAAAGCCAAGGTCTTTTGCAGAGGTTCTTGATTTATTCATGCCGGGAAGCAGTTCTGAAGATAAAAATGTATTTGATGGTGCTAGTGCAAAACTTTCTGAATTGCTGAAAAAACAGCGTAATCGTTTGGATAATGGAGAGTAATCATGAAAAATCTTTCCTTTTTTAAACGGTTTATTGCGTTGTTTCTGTTTTCTGTAATTTTCGCAGGTATTGCACAGGCTCAGTCTAACAGAAATTTTCCGAACGGTTCCCCTCGTGGTAATACAGAAATGGGACGGAATGTTGCTCCTGTTCAAATTCCAAATGTTTCTGTAAATATCACAGAGCCTCAAACAGGGCGGGAAGTTGCTTTTTCTGTGAGACTTCTTGTTTTGCTGACTGTATTAAGCCTTGCGCCAAGTCTTCTTCTGCTTATTACATGCTTTCTGCGGTTTTCAATTGTGCTGGATTTTATAAAAAGGGCTCTTTCTTTGCAGCAGGTTCCGCCTACAGCAGTTCTTAATGGTATTGCTTTCTTTATGACTTTGTTTGTCATGTGGCCCACTTTTACGCAGATTTATAATTCTGCTTATAAACCTTTGAGTGACGGCGAAATTGGTATTGAAGAGGCGTTCAGACAGGCGGAATCTCCTGTAAGACTTTTCATGTATAGTCAGATGAGTGAGGATCCTACATATATTTCTACTTTTATGAATATGGCTAAAATGGAAAAACCGAATACTCTTGCGGATGTTCCTACTCATATTCTGATTCCTTCTTATATTTTGCATGAACTGACGGTTGCTTTTAAAATAGGTGTAATTTTGTATATACCGTTTATTATCATAGATATGGTTGTTGCCAGTATTCTGATGGCGATGGGTATGATGATGTTGCCTCCTGTTCAGATTTCCATGCCTTTTAAGCTTATTCTGTTTGTACTGGTTGATGGATGGGGACTTTTGACTACCCAGCTGTTTAATTCTGTAATCAGATAGTCTGGAGGTGTAAATGAGTATTGGTGATATCGTAAATCTTATGAGAGGCGGAATAATTCAGGTTTTGATGCTTATTCTTCCGGCTCTTGTTGTAGCTCTTGTTGTTGGACTTATAGTTGCACTTTTTCAGGCTGTTACTTCCATTCAGGAACAGACATTAACTTTTTTGCCTAAATTGATATCGATTCTTATGGTTGTGTTCTTTTTGAGTGGATGGATGTTCACGGAACTTAGCGGATATACGGTGGATCTGTTCAATATGATTCCAAGGTTAGCCCGCTGATGATGTTGAGCGAGATTCTTGCCTCGGCGCCTGTGTTTCTTCTTATAGCAGGACGATGTGGCGGTCTTATTTTTACGCTTCCTCTTTTTTCCATGCGGACTGTTTCAAGAACTGCGAAAATTGCTCTTATTGGGTATCTTTCTTATTTTTTGATTCCTTATGCTGATTTTTCAAAGTATACGTCTGTGATTGCTCCAGACGGTGCTTTTTCTTTCTATTTCATACTTTATCTTGCTGGTGAAGTTATGATTGGAATAATCATCGGCTTTTATGTTTCCATAATATTTGCGGCTTTCAGTACTGCGGCTCAGTTTTTTGCTTTTCAGATGGGTTTTAGTGCTTCTGCTGTTTATGATTCCCTTTCTCAGGTAGAAAATCCGCTTTTAGGACAGTTTTTTAATTTTGTTGCAATTCTCTTGTTTCTTCAGAACAGATGGTTTCAGATACTTTTCCTGAAAGGTTTATCAGGAACTCTTTCCAGTATGAACGTTTTTGATTTGATTGGCGGTAAAGAAAAAATGATGACTTTTCTGCTTCATGGACTGACAAATCTTTTTGCGGATGCTTTGATTATTGCCCTTCCTATAATGGGAACTCTTGTGCTGATTACAATCTGTACAGGTCTTCTTTCTAAAGCTGCACCTCAGATGAATCTGCTTTCGGAAGGTTTTCCTGTAATGATTCTGCTTTCATTCCTGTTTTTAATCTGGATTTTTCCGTTGCTTTGCGATTTCTTTTTGCGTTCGTTTAATACCGGGCTTTCTGAACTGCTTAATGTGCTTACCGGCTTTACAAGGAAAGGTAGCTGATGACAATTTACCAGAATATCGACCTGCAGTGGTTTGCTGCAGAAGACGAAGGCCGTACAGAGCAGCCGTCAGAACTTAAATTAAAAAAGGCTCGTGAAGAAGGTCGTGTTGCAAAAAGCCAGGACCTGAATGGAGCAATTGTTTTTCTTGCCTGTCTTTTGACTTTAATTTTTTTAGGCAAATCAATATTGTCTGGGTGTGCGGAAATCTGCTCCTATTTTTTTAATCACATTAATGACAAAGATATAAGGAACGCTGCATATTTTTTTATTTTTGTGCGCTATTTTGTGCGTCTTGTAATTCCAATTTCTGTTGTTGGAATTGTTTTTGGTGTTCTTGGAAATATCATTCAGAATAAGGGAATGCTGTTCAGTTTAAAGGCGATTTCGCCTAAATTTTCAAAAATCATTCCAAAATTCGGGGAATATTTTAAAAATACGATTTTTTCGCTGCGAGGTGTTTTTAATATTTTTAAATCAATAGGAAAGGTTGCAATTATTATAACTGTTGCCTATGTTCTCATAAAAAAAGATATTCCTGACCTTATGATTGTAATTCAGAACGGAAATATGATTGGTGCCATTGCCCATGTTTCCAGGATGGCTGCTACAATGCTGGTGATTGCCGCTGTTATTTTTCTTGTCATTTCGATTCCTGATTATTTTGTTCAGCGCAGGGAATTTATGGAATCAATGAAAATGTCTAAATACGACGTTAAGCAGGAATATAAGGAAATGGAAGGTGATCCAGAAGTTAAAAGCAAATTAAAGCAGATGCAGAAGGAATTGCTTTCTCAGAATATGCCAAAGGCTGTCCGCGAAGCTGATGTTGTAATTGCAAACCCTACGCACTATGCGGTTGCCATGAAATATGAGCGGGAAGTTTCCGATGCTCCAATGGTTACGGCAAAAGGTTCCGATAATGTAGCTCTGGAAATGCGTAGGATTGCAGAAGAAAACGACGTTCCTGTTGTAGAAAACAAATCTTTAGCCCGTGGACTCTATGCACATACCGAAGTTGGTGATATAATTCCAGAAGAGTATCTGTCTGTACTTGCAACAGTATATGCAGAAATCATGCGAAAAAATAAAAAGAAGTTGTAATTAAGCTTGCTGAATGGGTGGGGATCTGATGGCAAACGAAAATAAGGGGAATATTTTAAATTTAATTCAGAAAAATCTGGTTGGTGCTATTGCCATCGTTGTTCTGGTTGCTATGATTGTTCCGACTCCAAAGGTTATAATTGACCTTCTTATGGTTTTGAACCTTGCGCTTGCCATTACAATTCTTCTTGTAGTAATTTATACTCCCCGCGCTTCCAGTTTTTCTTCGTTCCCTCAGATAATCCTTTTTGTGACTTTATTTGGTCTTGCAATAAATCTTTCGTCTACAAGGCTGATTCTTTCTGCTCAGGGAACCAATTTAAATTCTCTTCATAATACTCAGAGTGCCATGGTTCAGGCTTTTGCAAATATTGTTGCTGGAAACAGTCTTGTTATTGGTTTTGTGTTCTTCATCATTCTTATAGTTGTTCAGGTTGCGGTAATCACAAAGGGTGCAGGACGAGTTTCAGAAGTTGCAGCCCGCTTTACTCTTGATTCCATGTCTGTAAAGCAGTTTGATATTGACAGTCAGCTGCAGCAGGGAAACATTACTCCGGAAGAAGCTGAACGAAAAAAGGAAGAGCTTAGAAAGGATATTGATTTTTATTCAAACATGGACGGTGCCAGTAAATTTGTTTCTGGAAACGTAATGGCAGGAATTTTTATTACTGTTGTAAATCTGATTGGCGGCTTTATAGTAGGAATGGTTTTTCATAATCTGTCTTTTCAAGAATCTCTTGGACTTTATACAACTTTAACTATTGGTGATGGACTTTTAAGTCAGCTTCCGTCTTTCATGCTGTCTTTTGCAACCGGTATTCTTGTTACAGGGGACAAATCTGATGATACTCTTGGCGATAAGATCATAAAGGAATTTACCATTGATGGTGTCATCTATGTTATTACAGGTGCTGTCCTGATTCTTATGGGAGTTGTTTTCCGTAGCGGTACTCAGTTTCTTCTTGTTCCTGTGGGCGTTATTCTTGTCTGGTACGGTTATACTCTTACTAAAAATAAAAAGATTGAAGAAGCAAAAGTTGCTGCGGCTCAGGCTGCTGCCAGCAATGCTCCTCAGACTGGGCAGGGTTCCAGTGCAGAAGCAGATGCTGTTGCTCCTCTGGATCCGCTTTCGCTGGAAATTGGCTTTGCCCTCATTCCTCTTGTAGATAAAGATAAAGGTGCGGAGCTTCTTGAACGTATTTCCAGAATCCGCCGGGAATCTGCCCTTGATCTTGGGCTTCCAGTTCCAAAAATCCGTATTATTGACAATATGAATCTTGATCCAAACGAATACTGCTTTAAAATTCGTGGTATAGAAGCTGGCCGTTGCAAAATCAGGCTAGGCTATTATATGTGTATGAACACAGGAACTGTTACAGAAGAGCTTAAGGGTGAAGCAACCCGGGATCCTGCGTTTGGAATGCCTGCAATCTGGCTTCCGGAAACACAACGTTCAGAAGCAGAGCAGGCCGGATATGTCCTTGTTGATTCTCCAACAATTATTGCAACCCATATTACGGAAATCATCAAAGCTCATGCTGCAGAGATTCTTGGAAGAAAAGAAGTTGCTGTTCTTGTTAATGAAGTTAAGAAAGACAATCCTATTGTTGTTGATGAAGTTCTTAACGGCGACAAGCGTAAATTCTCTTACGGTGAAATTGAAAAGATTCTTCAGGGGTTGCTGGCAGAAAAGGTTTCCATCAGAAATATGGTTACAATTCTGGAAGCAATTTCGAATTACGGTATCATTACTGGAAATACCTGGGAATTAATAGAAAAAGTGCGAGAAGCGTTGGGATTGCAGATTTGTATGCAGTATGCGGATAGTGACCGAAAGCTGCGTGTGCTTCAGTTATCTCAGGATTGGTCAGAAAAAATCCTTGAGCATGCTCAGTATCCGTCAGACGGTTCCCGGCCTTATGTTGCTTTTGATCCTGTTGATGGCCGGGCTTGGATTAAGAGTGTCAGTGCTGCTTTTGGACGGGTTCAGGCGTTGGGCTATATGCCTATAATTATGTGTGTAAGTCCAGTTCGGCAGCTTGTTCATTCTGCTATTGAACGGGAAATGCCAGGTGTTGTTGTTATTTCGGACAGGGAAATGCTTTCTGCTGTTACAAGTAACGGTATTGGAATTGAAGTGCTTGACGAAATTAAAAATGAAGAAGGAATGTAAAAATGACTGCTATTGATATAAGTGAAAATGTTTATACAGAAATTTTTAATAATTACGAAGAAGCCCGACAACATCTTTTTAAACTTTATAATAAAAATTATCAGATTTTGGATAAACATCCAACGTTGGATGGAGGTTTTTTTGGATTCGGTCAAAAGCAAAAGCTTTCAGTAACGTATAAAATTCTTGATAGATTCAATGATAATGAATTGTTCTCTAGAATTCCTCAAAAAAGGGAAGAAATTCATGAAAATGTTTCTTTTGACAAAAATAAAGAAGAATTATTAAAAAATCTTCAGGCTCAGAGCGGGCAGCCAGTGTTACAGACTCAGATGAATGAGCTTGTACGTCAGATTTCTGAGTTGAACTCTAAAATTGATTCTCAGCAGTCAACAACAATAGTTACTACTGCGGAAGATCATATTAACATTCAGAAAATTGAAGATTTACTTGCTAAAAATGAATTTACATACAGTTTTATAAAAAGAATTAAAGAGAGATTGAAGTCTGAATTTTCTCTTGAAAAACTTGAAGATTTTAAATTGGTTCAAAGACAGGTTGTTGACTGGATTGGGGAATCAATAAATGTAAGCAGGGATGTTACTGTACGTTTGCCTAGGACTATAATTCTTGTGGGTCCTACAGGAGTTGGAAAAACTACAACTCTTGTTAAGCTTGCGGCACAGAATGTAATTGCTGCAAAAAAGAATGGAAAAGTCATTAGAATGTGTTTTATAACAACAGATTCAATGCGAGTTGGTGCACAGGAACAACTGGAACGTTGGGTAAATCTTTTTGATATAAAAGTTGAAAAGGCAGAAACAGCAGAAGATGTTCAAAGTATTTATGAAAGTTACAAAAATTCTGTTGATATGATTTTTATTGATACTGGTGGATATAGTCCTAATGATGCAGCTCATATTGGAAAAATGAAAGCAGTTCTTGATGTTCCAGGAATAAATCCTGATATATACCTTGCGGTTACAGCTTCTACGAAAGCTAGAGATCTTGTGAATATAATGCAGAATTATGAGCCGTTTGGTTATAAATCTGTTATTGTTACGAAATGTGATGAATCTAACCAATATGGCAATGTCATAAGTGTTCTTAGTGAACGGCATAAAAGTATTTCGTATATAACAAATGGTCAGAAAGCTTCTGGTTGTATAGAAAAAGCTAATCCTGTTAGTTTTTTGATACGTCTGGAAGATTTTGAAATTGATAGAATTCATATTGAAGATAAATTTGGAGTTAATTAATGGAAGAACAGGCAGAAGATTTGAAAGAACTTTTACAGGGTGGTGTAACTGGAGCTACTCCTAATGTAAGTGAAACTGTATCAAATAATGGACATAAAACAAGAATCATTGCCATTACTAGCGGTAAAGGCGGTGTTGGAAAAACAAATATTTCTGTAAATATGGCCATTGCCTATGCTCAGCTTGGAAAGAAAGTTATTCTTATTGATGGTGATCTTGGAATGGCAAATGTAAACGTTCTGATGAATGTTGTTCCTCAGTATAATTTGATGCACGTTATCAATAAAAAGAAGACTATGAAGGAAATTATCCTTGATACAGAATTTGGTATTAAATTTATTGCAGGTGCAAATGGATTTTCAAAAATTGCAAATCTAAGTGTTGAAGAACTGGAGTATTTTGCAAAACAGTTCAGTACATTGGGGAATGCAGATATCATTATCATTGATACAGGAGCTGGTATTGCAAATAATGTTCTTCAGTTTGTTGCGGCCGCTGATGAAGTTTATGTAGTAACAACTCCTGAACCTACAGCGATTACAGATGCTTACGGAATTATTAAGATTATAACAACAGAAATAATCGAACGACCTGTAAATCTTAAGCTGCTTGTAAATAGAGTTCATTCCGCTGATGAGGGAAAGAGAATCTCTGAAAGAATAATTACCATTGTAGGTCAATTTCTTGGATACAAAGTAGATTATATTGGATTTGTATATGATGACCCTATAGTGCAGACATCGGTAATCAGGCAAAAACCGTTTATTGTTGTAAATCCAACTTGTAAACCTTCTGTCTGTTTAAAGCATATAGTAGGCAGAATAGAAAAGAGTGAAATGACTGGAAATGAAGGCGTTAATACTTTTTTAAAGAAATTTTTAGGAAAAAAGTACAGAAATTAATAATTTACTGTCTTTTTACTGTTTTTTGATATATAATAAGAATGTGTTGTTTTTTGGTGGGAGGTAAAAATGAAAAACTTAAAATTCATTGCTGTGTTTTCATGTTTTGGTTTTTTACTTTCATTTTTTTCAGGTTTAGCTTCCCGCGGAAATAATATAGGACGAATGATATTTCATGCTGTGATTTTTGCAATTGTTTTTGCAGGTCTTGCAGTTTTGATAAATATAATATTTTGTAAGTTTTTGGGATCAGAAGGAGATATTTCCTATGAGTCCAATTCTGGAGAAGGAAACGGCAATCCTGTTTCTGCACCCAGTAGTCATGCTGTTGATATAATGGTTCAAGACGAAGATTTACCGCAGGAGGAAAATGCACCTCAGTTTTTTGTTGGTTCAGGGCATCAGATGCTTTCCCCAGATGATGTAAAGGATGTGGCCAAAGAGACTGCAGCTACTGCAAATACTTCTGTTGTTTCTGAAAAAAATGTACAGGCTTCTGAAAGTGATAGCGTAAAATCAGGGGCTGCTGCAAATAGCAATGGTTCAGATGGATTTGTTCCTGTTTCTTTGGGAGAAAATCTGTCTAATATCACTAGTGTTGAGGCTAAAACAGAATCTGAAGTAACTAAAGCAGAAAGAAAGGCTTCTGAAACTGTTTCTGCTCCCACATCGCAGGATGATGATGAATTGGATTCTTTACCTGATTTGGAAGATTTGTCAGTTTATCAGCAGTCCAATTCATCTGTAATGGATGAGGATGGTATTGATGAATCTACAGATACTTCTGATATGACACCTGCTACTAGTGTTTCTGCAGAAGAGGTCACTAGTGGCCAGGATGTAGAATTAATGGCAAAAGCAATTAGTACGCTTTTAAAAAAAGAGTAAAAATATAAGGGTTAGGTTTATTTTATGGAAGAAATTACAGATACATCAGTTATCGAGACTCAAAAATCGGTGAATGATGAAAGAGAAGAAGATTTACTCTGGGAAGAATTTCACAAAACTAAATCAGCTAAATTAAGAGATAAATTTATACGTCAGTATATGCCTCTGGTTAAATATGTAGCCGGAAAAGTCGCTGTTGGAATGCCAAATAGTGTTGAATTTGATGACTTGGTTGGATTTGGTCAGTTTGGTTTGCTGGACGCTATTAATAAATATGATCCTGCAAAAGGTGTAAAATTCAAGACTTATGCAGTGACTCGTATTAGAGGCGCAATTTTTGATGAATTGCGAGAAATCGACTGGGTTCCTCGCTCTGTTCGTCAGAAATCCCGTGAAATTGAAGATGCAATCGTAAATCTTGAAGCTAAACTTGGTCGAACTGCCAGCGATGCAGAAGTTGCAGAATCATTAAAGATGAGTGAAGATGAATATCATCGCACCATCATGAAGGTTTCTGGCACAAGTATTCTTTCCTTGAATGAAGTCTGGTATTCAGGTGATGATAATGACAGTATGTCAATTGGAGATAGTATTGAAGCTCCAAACAGCTTGAATCCTGATGTTATTGCTGAACGAGAAGAAATCCGTAAGGTAATTGTTCAGGCAATCAATGAATTACCAGAAAAAGAAAAAATGGTAATTGTTCTTTATTATCACGAAGATTTGACATTTAAAGAAATTGGCGAAGTTCTAGAGGTAAGTGAGTCAAGAATTTCGCAGCTTCATACTAAAGCAAATCATCGTTTACGCGCAAAACTTACTAATTTAAGAAAGGGTATCATTTAGTTAATGTATTCTTTAGATAAAATTCGGGAAGAAATGCAGAAACGTCTCACATTGGATAAGCAGCTGGATTCTGTAGAAGTAAATGCTGATTCTATAGATGAGGCTTTGGCTGATGCTTCCGTTCAGTTAGATACAAAAGCTAAAGGTCTTGAATTTGAAGTAATTGAACGCGGAAGTTCTGGTTTTCTTGGTATTGGTAAAAAACCTTGGAAACTACGTGTTTATCAAAATCCTGAATTTAACGATAAAAATAAGAAAGCAGTGGGCGATGATTTATTCATAGAAACAAATGAAGATGGTTCTCCTGTGATTACAAATAGGGATGGTCTTTTCTATGTACGTCATTTTGGTGATGCTATTAAACTTAAGGTTCTTCCACCAATTGGAAGTGGAAATTCAATTGATGTAAAGGAAGTTTTAGACGTAATTCAGCGTCCTGATACAATTGATTTTGATGAAAAGTTAATTACTAAGCTTGTTTCTACAGGAACTAATAACGAATATGAAAAGGTTGGTTCTTACAAGCATGTTTCTGCTGCTGATTCAATCATAGCGGTTGAAATTTCCCGTGATGAAATGCATGGAAACATTATTGTTGATGCACCAGGAATGAGCGGCTCAGATTTATCTTATGAACAGATTTACAATGCCGTAGAAGCTCAGGGTGTGCGTGCTGGTATTATTCCAGAAAAAATCATTGAGTTTGTAGATAATCCTGTATATTCAACACCTTTTGAAGTAGCTTCTGCAGTGCTTCCAGAAGATGGAAAAGATGCTTATATACAGTATAATTTTGAAACAGACCAGAAAAAACTTAAGGCTCGTGAATCTGACAAAGGAAATGTAGATTTTAAAGAACTTAATCGAATTCAGAATGTTGTTGAAGGGCAGGTTCTTGCAACAAAAATTCCAGCGACACGTGGAAAAGGTGGAAAGACTATTCTTGGTCACTATCTTGAAGCTAAAAACGGAAAAGATATCAATATTCAGCTTGGTCAGAATGTTCATCTTGATAAAGACGGCGTAAATATTCTGGCTTCTGTTGATGGTCAGGTTCTTTTCATTAACGATAAAATTACTGTTGAACCAATGCTTATGCTTGATGCTGTAAACATCAAGTCTGGTAACGTCAAGTTTGTAGGTTCTGTAATTGTAAAAGGCAATGTTGAAGACGGATTTGATGTACGGGCTTCTGGTACAATAGATATTGGTGGCTCTGTAGGTAAATGTCATATTGAATCTGAAAATGGCGATATCATCGTTCATCAAGGTGTTTTTGGAAAGAACGAAGGAGAAATCAAGGCTGGAAAATCATTGTGGTGCAAATTCGTTCAGGAAACAAAAATTGAAGTAGAAGAAAATGTTGTTGCTACTGACTCTTTGATGAACTGTGATATTACGGCAATGAAAAATATTGTAGCGTATGGAAAAAAAGCTCAGATTACCGGCGGTACTTTGTTTGCTACAGAAGAAATATGTGCAAGAACATTAGGTTCTCCTGGAGGCGGTACAACTACGACTCTGACTGTTGGAGTTGATCCTCGTGCTAAAAAACGACTGGATGAACTTCAGAAAGCCATGGGAGACCTTATAAAAGAGCTGGAAAATCTTGATCTTGACATTCAGACTCTTGAAAATCAGAAGAAAATTCGTAAGAATTTGCCAAAAGATAAGGAAGAAAATCTTAAAAAATTACTTGCGCGAAAAGATGAGATTCTTAACACTTCTTCTGAAATGAATAAAGAAATTGAATCTTTGCAGGCTCGTTTACGAGAACTGAAAGCTGTTGGTAAAGTAAAAGTAGAAGGTACTACTTATGCCGGCACAAAGATTTATATTCGCGATGTTCTTGATGAAGTAATTTCTGACGTAAATGGATGTGTTTTCTACTATGAAAATGCATTTCCAAAACGAGGAAAATACGAACCTCCTGCACTGGATGTAACAAAAGGTCCAGAAGGGTATAATTGATGAGTGTTCAGCCTTTGGACCTTCAAACTATGTATTCTCAGATGGCAAATGTTGCAAAGCAGGTTGCTCACGTTGAGCAAGGTGTTCAGCTTTCAAAAGCAATGCAACAGGTAGATGTTATCAAGCAAAATCAGGAAGAATCACTTAAGGTTCAGCAGACCGGAGAAGATGCTAAGTCTTCTGGAATCAACAAAGATGGAAAAAACGGTCAGAATTTTTCAGGCAGAAATAAAAAGAATGACGATGAAACTCATGAGGAAATTCCTGAAGAACAGACTGATAAGTATAGAATTAAAGAATCTTATCTTGGTCAGCATATTGATATAACGAGGTAATTTATGTTGTTTCTTGTTATTGTGCTTTGTTTATTCAATATTGCAATGTGGATTGTATTAATTGCAAAATTCAAAAAACTTTTTTCTGCTGAAGATGTAATAAAAACTGCAAAATCATCGTTGGATAGAATTATTAAGGATGTAGACAACAATGTTTACAGAAATGTTACATTAATCAATAATTCAATCAGCAAATTGCAGACAATTAACACTGAAGTTGAAAAAAAAATCAAATTATTGAATGATTTAGAGCAGAAAGAACAGAATTTAAAACAATTTAATGTTTCATTGGCAGAAATAGGTGCTAGAAAAGCTGAAAGTAAACAAACAAATCATTCTGATGCGGATAATATGCAGGGGGATCTTTTTGAATCAACTGAACCAGTCGAAATTGATATTCGACCTTTAGAAAATGCTTTACAAAACTCTGCTATTTTTGAAGAAAAAAAATATACACAAAATACATATTCAGTACCCAAAAACTATTTTCCTTTAAATCCAAAAAATAAAAAAATTGATTTAAAGAAAAATATTATTTCTTCCTATAATGCTGGAAAATCAATTGAAGAGATTGCATCTGAATTGAACTGTACTTCCACAGAAGTTCAACTTGCACTTTCTCTAGAAGGTCTTATCTAGTCATTTCTTTTATCATAAATGGCTTTTTTATGAGTAATTTTTTTTTAAATTTTTAACATTATTTTTTTTCTTGAATTTTTGAAAATTTTCGTTATTATAAATATTATAGATTTTTTACAGACTTTAGTGGGGTAGAAATGGATATCCAATTACAAGAGTTAATTGATAAAATTAAAAAAGATGGTGTAACTACTGCGGAAAAGACAGCAGCTGATATCATTGCTGATGCAGAAAAGAAAGCTGCATCAATTTTGGATGAAGCACAGAAAAAATCTGATGACATGATTAAGAATGCTAAAACAGAAATTGCTCGCCTTGAAAAAGCAAGTGATGACGCTGTTGTTCAGGCAAGCCGAAACATGTTACTTGGTTTCCGTGATTCTTTAATTGCAGAGCTTAACGGAATTGTTCAGGCAGAAACAGCAAAAGCATATTCAAAAGATTTGCTTAAGACTTTGGTACCAGAAACTGTAAAAGCATGGTCAAAAAATGCAGAAGCTTCTGAACTTTCTGTGTTGCTTAGCGAAAAAGACTGCAAGGAACTTGAAGACGAACTTAAGTCTGCTCTTAAAGCAGAAATTGCAAAGGGGCTTGAAGTTAAAGCTGATAAATCCCTTGCTGCAGGTTTCCGCATCGGTGTAAATAACGGTGCTGCATATTATGATTATTCAGCAGAATCAGTTGCAGAACTGTTCTCTGCATATTTGAATCCACGTGTTGCCGCTCTTATGAAAGAAGCTGCAAAAGGAACTAATTAGTGAAAGAACAATATTATTTGGTATCGCAGCTTCCTGATATTTCATCTGCTGGGGAAAAATCAACTCTGCCGATAACTGAAAAATATTACAGAGATTTGTGTTCTCGTTTTTTAGATGAGAGTGACAGGGCTGTTTTGAAAAAACTTTCCCTTGAACCTCCTAGAAATCCAGAAGCTACAGGATCTGATTTCCTTGACAACTGGTATAGTTTTGAACGTTCTTTGCGTTTTGCGCTTGCACAGATTCGTGCACAGAAAATGAAAAAAGACGTGGGAACAATTCCAGTATCAATTACTGCAGATATTGTACAGGCTGCCAGAACAGCTGTTGGCATGGACAGTCCGCTTTCTGCAGAACAATTCCTTTATGAATACAGACTTAGCGTATTAAACACTATGCAGCCATTGAATGGTTTTTCTGTAGATGCTGTTTTTGCATACGGCGTTCGTCTTATGCTTGTTCAGCGTATGAAGGTGTTTGATAAGGAAAAGGGAACGGATTCTTATCATAAAATCTACGATACTATACTTGGAGAAAAATAATGACAGAAACAAAAGGTAAAGTAGTCGGTATCAATGGAAACATGGTTTCTGTTCAGTTTGACGGAAATATTTCCATGAACGAAGTTGCCTACGTTAATGTTGAAGGCACAAAGCTTAGAGGCGAAGTTATCCGTATCCGCGGAGATGTAGCACAGCTTCAGATTTTTGAAATGACACAGGGAATTAAGGCTGGTGACGTTGTAGAATTTACAGGTAACCTTCTTTCTGCTCTTCTTGGACCTGGACTTCTTGGTCAGGTTTATGATGGTTTGCAGAATCCTCTTCCTCTTGTTGCAGAAAAAGCAGGCTTCTTCCTTGAAAGAGGTGTTTACGTTGATGCTCTCAACAAGGAAACTAAATGGGAATGGACTCCTTCTGTAAAACCTGGTGATACAGTTCAGAGAGGTGATTCTATCGGTTCTGTTCCAGAAGGACCTTTTACACACAAGATTCTTGTTCCATTTGGTCTGCTTGGAACTTACACTGTAAAGGAAGTAACACCTGCTGGTTCTTACACAATTACAGAAAAAATGGCCGTTGTAACAGATGAAAAAGGCAATGACCATGAACTTAAGATGTGTTTTGAATGGCCTGTTAAACGTGCTGTTGACTGTTATGCAGAACGTCTTGCACCTACTGAAACAATGGTAACAAAAACTCGTCTTATTGATACATTCTTCCCTGTTGCTAAGGGTGGTACATATTGTATTCCTGGACCTTTCGGTGCTGGTAAAACTGTAATTCAGCATACAACTTCTAAATATGCAGATGTTGATATCGTAATCATCGCTGCTTGTGGTGAACGTGCCGGTGAAGTTGTAGAAACAATCAAAGAATTCCCTGAACTTAAAGACCCTAGAACTGGAAAATCATTGATGGAACGAACAGTTATCATCTGTAATACTTCATCAATGCCTGTTGCTTCCCGAGAAGCTTCAGTATATACATCAGTGACTTTGGCTGAATATTACCGTCAGATGGGCTTGCATGTACTTCTTCTTGCTGACTCTACATCACGCTGGGCTCAGGCTCTCCGTGAAATGTCTGGTCGTCTTGAGGAAATTCCTGGCGAAGAAGCTTTCCCAGCTTACCTTGAATCTTATATCGCTGCATTCTATGAACGCGCAGGATATGTTCGTCTTCGCGACGGTTCAAAGGGGTCTGTAACAATTGGTGGTACAGTATCTCCTGCTGGCGGTAACTTTGAAGAACCTGTAACTCAGGCTACTCTTAAGGTAGTAGGTGGTTTCCACGGTCTTACACGAGAACGTTCAGACGCTCGTAAATTCCCTGCCATTGATCCAATCGGTTCGTGGTCAAAATATAAATCTGTTATCCGTGAAGACTGGGTAGCTTATGCACGCAAGGTTTTCAAAGCTGGTGTAGAAGTTAATCAGATGATGAAGGTTGTTGGTGAAGAAGGTACAACAACAGAAGACTTCGTTCTCTACATGAAGAGCGAATATCTTGATGCTGTATATTTCCAGCAGAACTCTTTTGATGAAGTTGATGCAGCTGTTTCAGTTGAACGTCAGACTTACACATTTAAAAAGGTTCTTACAGTTCTTGCTTCTGATTTTGAACTTAAAGACAAGGATGAAGCTCGAACATTCTTCAACCAGCTCCGTCAGAAATCTTTGGACTGGAACTATGTTGCATGGGATTCTGCTGAATTCAAATCAAAAGAAAAAGAAATTGATGAATTGTACACATCTAAGAAGGGTACTGTAAAAGCTGAAGCTGCAGCATTGCTCAAGGATGGTGAATAATGAGTAAGATTTATAGCAAAATTGAATCAATCGTAGGTTCTGTTATTACTGTTAAGGCTGATAACGTTGCCTATGGTGAACTTGCAGAAATCGAAACTGCATTCGGTAAGTCTCTTGCCGAAGTAAATAAAATCGAAGGTGATATCGTATCACTTCAGGTTTTCGCCGGTGGTCGTGGTGTTTCAACTGGTGACCATATCCGCTTTCTTGGACATCGCATGGAAGTTTCATTCAGCGAAAACCTTCTTGGTCGTATTTTTAATGGTTCTGCTGAACCACGCGACAATGGTCCTGCTCTTGCAGAAAATCTTGTTGCAATTGGTGGTCCCTCTGTAAATCCATCAAAACGTATCATGGCTCGTCGTATGATTCGTACTGGTATTCCAATGATTGATATGTTCAATACTTTGGTTGTATCACAGAAGCTTCCTATTTTCTCTATATCTGGAGAACCTTACAACCAGCTTCTGGCACGTATTGCCATGCAGGCTGAAGTTGATGTAATCGTTCTTGGTGGTATGGGTCTTAAATATGACGATTACCTTTACTTTAAGGATACTCTTGAAAACGGTGGTGCTCTTTCAAAGACTGTTATGTTCATGCATACAGCTGCTGACCCTACAGTAGAATGTCAGAAGATTCCTGATCTTTCACTTGCGGTTGCTGAACAATTTGCCCTTCAGGGAAAAGACGTTCTTGTACTTCTTACTGATATGACAAACTTTGCTGACTCAATGAAGGAAATTGCCATTACTCAGGAACAGGTTCCTTCTAACCGAGGTTATCCTGGAGATTTGTATTCTCAGCTGGCAAGCCGCTACGAAAAAGCTGTTGACTTTGAAGGCGCTGGTTCAGTTACTGTACTTGCTGTTACAACAATGCCTGGTGATGACGTTACTCATCCGGTTCCAGATAATACTGGTTATATTACAGAAGGTCAGTACTACCTTAAAGGTGGACGTATTGAACCGTTCGGATCTTTGTCACGTCTTAAGCAGAACGTAAACAATTCTACCCGCGATGACCATCGTGCTCTTATGGATGGTATGATTCGTCTTTATGCTAACTATAAAGACACACTCGAAAAGAAATCAATGGGTTTCAATATGAGTGCGTGGGATGAAAAGCTTCTTGCTTTTGGTGCTGAATTCGAAGCAGAAATGATGGATCTTTCTAAGAATATTTCTTTGGAAGATGCTCTTGATTTGGGTTGGAAGATTCTTGCTGATTGTTTTGAACCTTCTGAAACTGGTATTAAGTCAGCTCTTGTTGAAAAGTACTGGCCAAAAAAATAGTCTGATTAAAAGGAAACTGTATGGCAAAAATAAAGCTGACTAAAAATGAGCAGAAGGTTCAGAAAGATGCGCTTAAAATGTATAAGCGTTATCTTCCAACATTAACGCTCAAAAAACAGCAGCTCCAGACAGAAATTCGCACTATCGACGCAAAGGCTAAAGAAGTAAGGGCTAAGCGTGTTGCATTGGAAAAGGAATTTGATGAATGGATTTCCGTTTTCGGTGAAGCTGATGCCTTTAAGCCTGATATGGTTACTGTACGAAATATCAAAAAAAGTACAGGAAACATTGCCGGTGTTGCTATTCCTATTTATGAAGGTGCAGATTTTAGTCGCGGTGACTATGATCTTTATGAAACACCTTTGTGGATTGATCTGGCTGCTGACAGAATGGAAAAAGCTTTATCTCTGGATCTTGAAGCTGAAGTTCTTGACGAACAGGTCAGACTTCTTTCTAAAGAATTGCGTACTACAACACAGCGCGTAAATCTTTTTGAAAAAGTAAAGATTCCAGAAACAAAAGCAAATATTAAGAAAATTTCTGTTTATCTTGGTGATGAACAGGTTGCTGCCGTTGTTCGCAGTAAAATTTCAAAGAAAAAACTTCAGGCTGCTGCTGATGCTAAAAAGGAGGCTGACGAATGATTGTAAAAATGAAAAAAGTCTCCCTTGTAGTTCTTAATAAGGAACGCAAAGAAGCACTGACACAGCTTAAAAAAGTTGGAGTTGTTCATCTTGAACAGGTTGAAGGCAAAGGCGAACAGCTGGCTGCTTTCAAGGAAGCTTCTAACAATGCGATGGTTGCTTCTTCTATTCTTGGTGAAATCAAATTGCCTAAAAAACATGCTGCTGCTGCTGAACTTTCTTGTGATGAAGTTGCAGCTAAATGTCGTGAAGTTCTTGAGCTTTCTGAAAAGAAAAAGAAGTTAATGGAAGAAATTTCATCTGATTCTGCAGAAATTGAAAGGTTTGCGGCATGGGGCAATGTAACTCCTGAAGATTTTGCTTATCTTAAGGAAAAGAATGTTTCATTAAAAATGTATGAAATTCCGGAAGATAAGTACGGTCTTATTGATGAAAAATCAAAAACTATCTGTGTAAACAGGCAGAAAAAAACAGTTCGTTTTCTTCTCGTTGATGCAAAAGATGAACGGCCTGAAGGATTTCCTGCAGAAGCTTATGAAGTACCAATGCCGGATTGTTCAACAGAAGAACTTAGGCTGCGCGTAAAGAACAATGAAGCTGAAATTATGAAAATCAATCAGCAGTTTGTTGAAATGGCAGTTTATGTGCCTCAGATGGAAAAACTTCAGAAATCTCTTTCTAAGGATATTGAGTTCGAAACTTTCTATTCTGGAATGGGTTGTGAAACTGAAGGTAAGGACACTGATTTGGCATGGCTCACAGGATTTGTTCCTGTAGATGCGCTTGATAAATTAAAGGTTGCTGCTAAGACTAATGGTTGGGCTGTTGCATTTGATGATCCTTCTGATGAAGATAATGTTCCTACAAAATTGAAGAACAATAAGCTTGTAAGTTTGATTTATCCGCTTACAGACTTCCTGGGTACTGTTCCTGGATATCATGAATATGATATTTCCGGATGGTTTCTTCTGTTCTTTACAATTTTCTTTGGTATGATTTTTGGCGATGGTGGTTATGGTCTCTTAGTTACTGTAATTGCTTTGCTTATGCTGCTGAAATCTGCTGCAAAAGGGCAGAAAGTTAGTCCAATGCTCTGTCTTGTTCTTCTTCTTGGTGTTGCAACTGTTGGCTGGGGATGGGCTACATGTACATGGTTTGGGCTAACACCTGAGCAGCTTAGAGGAATAGGACTTGGATTCCTTCCTGACTGCTCTTTAAAAGTTCTTTCTAATGCATTTGCCACTTTGCCTGATGGTTCGGATAAAATCTGGTATCTTCCATTTGGAAGTCAGAATGCCGGTCTTACAACTGCACAGAATTTGCAGATTTTCTGTTTCTCTCTTGCGTTGCTTCAGCTTTCTGTTGCACATATTAAGGGAATTGGAAACTGTCTTGCAAACAAATCTCTTAAAGTTCTTGGTGAATTCGGTTCACTGATTCAGCTTTGGGGTATGTTCTACATTGTTCTTATGATGGTTGTAAGCGGGGATGTTTTTGCAATGGACGCATTTATGATTACAGAAACTCTTTCTGTAGGAAAACTTTGCGTAGGTCTTGTTGGAGCAGGTTTTGCTTTAAGCTTTATCTTCAGCAACTATGAAGGAAGCGTTATAAAATCAACTTTGGAAAGCTGCAAAAACATCATTTCTGTTCTTCTTGGTGTAGTAAACGTATTCTCTGATATCGTTTCTTACATCCGTTTGTGGGCAGTAGGGCTTGCTGGTTCTGCAATCAGTGCAACAGTAAACGAAATGGCAGGTCCATTAGTAGGACATCTTGTTATGTTCCTTGCTTTAGTTGCTTTGCTTGCATTTGGTCATGGATTGAACATGATTTTGAACCTGCTTTCTGTAATTGTACATGGCGTTCGTTTGAATACTCTTGAATTCTCAACTCATCTGGGAATGTCTTGGTCTGGATTCAAATATGCTCCGTTCAGTGAAACGGATAAATAAAATAAAAAATAATTTTGCGGAACATCTGTTCCGCAACAGGAGATTAAATTATGACTTTTGATTTTGGTATGTTAGGTGCTGCTGTTTGTATGGGTATTGCTGCTATTGGTTCAGCAATTGGTATTGGAACTGCTGGACAGGGTGCTATTGGTGCATGGAAACGTTGTTATGTAAATAATAAGCCAGCTCCATTCATTCTTACAGTATTTGCAGGTGCTCCTTTGACTCAGACTATTTACGGTTTTCTTTTGATGCAGACAATGGCTAAGGCTTCAGCAACAAATCCTGCATTCCTTCTTGGTATTGGTATTGCTTCAGGTCTTGCTATGTGTTTCTCTGCTATCGCTCAGGGTAAAGCTGGTGCTGCAGGTTCAGATGCTCTTGGTGAAACAGGAAAAGGTTTTGCTCAGTACATCATGGTAGTAGGTCTTTGTGAAACTGTTGCTTTGTTCGCAATGGTATTCTCTATGATCGTTTGTAAATAATAAGTAAGAAATAATTTTGTGGCTGTGAAATGAATCCTTTATTGATTTGTTAAACAGCTGCTATTATTTGTTCCTTAAATTCATGATATTGAAAGGGGCTGTCCCAAAAGTAATGAGTGTAGCGCTCATTGAGCCCTTCGACAGGTGGTTTCTGAGCCTGTCGAAGGGCTCAGAAATCACTCGTCGAAATGACTGCTACACTAAATGTGGTGGTTTCGATAATCTCAACCACCTTAATGCAAACTTATTGGACAGTCTCTTTTTTGTTTTTAAACATATTGTATAATAAAACTATGGATACTAATTTTATGAAACCACGTACAGTTTTTTTAGGTGGAAACGGAAATGTAAAACGTATTGGAATTGGTGGCGATGAACCAGTAACAATTCAGACAATGTGGAAAGCTGGAATCACAAACATCTGTGAAGATAATGAAGCGCTTACAGATATTATACGTCAGATAAATGAACTAAAAGCTTTAGGATGTGATATTCTTCGTTTTGCAGTTCCTGATATGAAAAGTGCCGCAAGTCTTGTAAAAATTCAGGAAAATACAGATATGCCTCTTGTGGCAGATATTCATTTTGATTATAGATTAGCTCTTGAGTGTCTAAAAGGTAATGTAGCTGCAATTCGAATCAATCCAGGCAATATTGGTAGCCGTGACAGAGTTGAAAAGGTTGTTGCCGCCTGCAGAGAAAAAGGTGCTGCAATTCGTATTGGAGTTAATACAGGAAGTTTACCAAAAGATCTTGCGGAAAAGGTAGAAAAAGGTGAAATGACTCGGGCAGTTGCCTTAGCAGAAACTGCTGCCATAGAAGCAGAAGTTTTTGAAGAACTAAAATTTGATCAATACGTTGTAAGTATGAAAGCATCAAGTGTACAGGAAACCATTGATGCAAATGAAGCTTTTGCCCGAAAATATAACATTCCGCTTCATGTTGGCGTTACAGAAGCTGGACCGCTTATTACAGGCGTAGTTAAATCTACAATGGCATTTACTCATTTGTTGAAAGAAGGCATAGGAAGTACCATTCGCGTAAGCTTGTCATCTGCACCTGCAAATGAAGTTATAACTGGTCGTGAAATTCTGCATGAATGTGGATTGCGTAAAGGCGGTGTAACATTAATTAGCTGTCCTAGATGTGGTCGAGAAGGTTTTGATGTACATTCTTTTGTAGACAGATGGCAGAATAAACTGTTGGGAATGGATAAAGACATAACTATAGCTGTTATGGGATGTATTGTAAATGGTCCTGGAGAAGGAAAACATGCAGATATTGGTATTGCTGGTGCAGGTGATAAAGCTATAATTTTTAAGAAAGGTGAAATAATACGAACAATTCAGGCCATAGATGCCGATAAAGTATTTGAGGAAGAATTAAAATCTTTATGAAATTATCAGTAAAAATTGCAGTATTTATCTTTTTTACTTTACACATCTCAGCGCTGTTTGCAGAAGCCGATTACAATGTCTTTTGCCGAGATAAAAAAACATTAAATTCTGCGCAAATTGCATTTGAAAATCAAAATTATGGTGAAGCTTTGAAACTTGCCGAAGAAGCAAAACAGATAAGAAAAGAACGAAATAGTTATGAGATTTCTCTTCTTGAAAATTCTTTTAAACCAGCAGAAGTAAAATACGCGGGTGATTCACTTGCAGATACTTTGAAGGTTCTTGCTGATAGACAGGATTATGATGCAATTGAAATTATTGATTGGTATAGTAAAATTGTCCGAAATTTTGATTTTAATGATTCAAAAAATAAGTTTATGGATTATTTGAGAGGAATTTCAGAATATCCTGAAGCGGATTATTTAATTGCAAGTATATACAAGCTGGAAGGCGAATATGAATTTGCTGTCAGATATTATAATCAATGTTTAAAAAATAGTGATGTATTAGATAATATTAATGATAAATATGACATTTTGTACGATTTAGCTGATATAAGTTACACACTAAAAAATTATGAACAATATGAAAAAGATCTTCTTTTAATTCTTGCTCAAGATAAAACATTTAAAGATAAAATTTTAATTGATGCAATGAAAAATACTATATCAAGCAGCAAAAAGAATTGTCTTGAAAAATTCTTTCAATTATACAGAAATGAGAATGCAAATACATTAAAAGCATATTATAAAATATCTGAATTTTACAGAAAGTTTGATATTAATAAGGCATTGGATACAAGTATGATTTGTGTAATCACTGCATTTACAAAGATTAACTCTGTAATTCAGAAAAGAAATCCTGAATATTCTTATAAGAATATTCAGGATTTCTTTCAAGAACTTCAATTATATCCAGACATTATTGAATGGGGAATTGAAAATGACGTTTGGAGATGTTTTTATAATTTAGCTGATGATGCTTATTCTGTTCACTATAATACATTTGCCATACAGCTTTTTAATGTAGTAAAGAATTATTCTCCAGAACCGTATTGGAGCGAGAAAAGTTCTTATTTTTTAAGTGAATTGAATAATAATTAGTAATGTAAACCGATACCAATAGAAAGTTCGTAACTTTTTTTAGTGGAATCTCGCCAATCCTGATTGAATTTCCCTTTTAAATACGGCATTTTACGACTTAAATCAACACCAAGACTGGCTCTAACTTGAATTCCCCGCATTTTTAAAGGGAAAATAATTCCTTCTATACCGCCAGACAAAAAACCGTCAGCAGGATTAAAGAATGATCCTGTTACTTTGTTATGACATAATGCAAAATCTATAAAAGGAGAAACCTGGACTTCCATATCAAAATATCTTGCGAACTTTATATGTTTTATTATAGGAACATATTCCCAATATATTCGTCCAAGCTTAATCGGAACATCAACATTAACAACAAGTCCGGCCCGGGATGAACATGCTTTACTTGAAACGATATTAAAGTAATCTTCTACAAATTGTTCGTCTCCAAGTTGTTCTTTTGTTATTGATTCATTCCATGCAAATTTCTGGTCAGAAACAATACCTCGTAATCTGTCTCCAAAATCAGTGTAACCTTTTAAATTTGCAAATCCATATATTCTAGAGTTAATACCAAAGTTAAAACTATGATTTTTTATAGGAATTTCAATTGCTTTATAAAGCATAATTTCACATTGTAAAGCACTTGAAATAGCGTTATTTGTAAATGCATAGGAAACTGATTGACCAATAGAAATTGCAAGACCATTTCTAAAGTTTTCAATCCAGTTTGCACGAGCAGTAGAAAGTGTCTGTAAAAAAACAATACCTTGGGAAACGATTGAATCTCTGACATTGTCATTTATATCATCACAGGTCCAGTTAGCAGCAAAAGTAACGGCTGGTGTGTAAAGAACTTTTCCCCAGTTATCAATATCTTGAACAGTTATAGGCACTGCAAACATATAACTTTCTGTAAAATAAGTAAGTTCATCAATATTTTCAATTTTTCCGTCTGTTGTTGTATAATCATAATCTACTTTTCTAACTGAGTATTGATTGAACTGATTTACAATTGAAAATTTTTTGAAGTTTTTTGTAAGTTTTAATCCCGTCATAAAATTCCATGAAGGCGATTTTTGAGAAACTTCATATTCAATGTCATAGCTGTTTAACCACACAGCATCAAAAGCTTTTAGTTTAAATGGTACATCAAAATTGAATCCAAAACCCATAACAGGGTTTGGGTTTGATCCACACATTTCAATTTTAACTTCAGATGACATTGTTTCAAGAAAACCTAGAAAATTTGTATCCCTGGCTTTTAATTTGATATTTAAACCACTTGTTGAACTGTATTTTGGATATGGTACTATAAGCATATGATGACTATCATCCGTAATTACAAATAGTTCTACAGGTAAAATATCATTTTCATCTGCTTCATGTACTTTAAAATCTACAGAAATATTTTCAAAAGCACGTATATTATTCAATCGTATTTTATAATCTTCAATATATTTTATTAGTTCATCTTCATTTTTAAAAATTCTGTTCTTGTCAATTTCAACTTTAGTATCAAGTGCATATTTTCTAGTTTGGCCATGTAATTCATAATTCACATTAGAAATTTTATAATTATTAGCACATAAAACCGTAAAAATAGAGAAGAATGTAAAGAACGAGAGAACTTTTTTCATTAATATGCACCTTTGCCGTTAATAACAACCCAAACAGTTTTAATAAGAATCCATAAATCAAGCCAGATAGACCAGTTTTGAATATAAAAAGAGTCAAGCTGAACTCTCTCTTCATAACCTGTATCAGAACGTCCTGAAATTTGCCACATACCGCTTAATCCTGGTGTAACAGATAGAACGTAGTCCGCATCATTTCCATATTTAATCAGTTCGCTTTTTGTAACAGGTCTTGGACCAATAAAACTCATTTCACCTACAAAAATGTTCCATAATTGAGGAAGTTCATCAAGACTTGTTTTTCGCAAAAATTTTCCAAAAGGAGTAACTCTCGGATCATCTACAAATTTACGGTCTTTTTCCCATTCTTCCCGACGAACAGGATCTGTTGCTAAAATCTGTTCAAGCATTTCCTGACTGTTGCTGAACATTGAACGGAATTTCCAGCATTTAATTGTTTTTCCATTTTTTCCAACTCGTTCATGTCCGTAAAAAACTGTTCCTTTAGATGTAGCTTTTATAATAACAGCAATTACGATAGAAACAGGTATAACAAAAATTGCAAGAATAAAGCACATTATCAAATCCAAAAGACGTTTAATGAAAAGGTTTCCAGCTTTTGTAAGGTTATGGGTAGATGCAGCAGCAAGAATACCACCAATATCTTTTACGCTCATAGAACTTGCAAAAAAATCCTGCTGACTCGATACATTCATTGTATAGCGATAAGTGGAGATGATTGGACGTATCTGTCCTTTGTAATCACACATGATTGCAACTTTTATATTTAAATGTTTTATCGCTTCCAGTATTTCATTGCTTTCTGGGAATACTGGAATATCTCCGTTCATAGAACATTCAGAAGCTGAACTGTCAATAATAACTGCAGGTTTGTAACCAAGATACTTTCTTGATGTTAATCGTTCTATTACAGCGTTTCCACTGTTTCCTGTTACGTATATTACAGCAGGTACACCCCAGAATGAAAATCTACCTAAAAAATGTCTGGCAACTTCCCGAAGACCTGGTAATAGTATCGCAGAGATAGGGGTAGCTATTAAAAATGCACTTATAATACCAATACTTGAACTGTCCTGTACAACGTAGTCCCTTGTAAAACTGTTCTGGGTGGAATAAAAGTATTCAAGCTGTTCAGGTAATCTTATAAGAAAGAATATACTTACAGAAATACCAAAATAACAGAAAAAAGAGCATAAACACAATTTTTTTACTTCTTCAGAAGGACTTACCATAATTCCTGGGTAAAGCTTTGCTGCATAAAATACGATAAGAATCAACGGAAAATAAAATGAATAATTTATAAAAGATCTGAAATTAATCGAAGGAGGAGAAATAAGGTTCACAAAAAGAAATGCTATACCAATACAGCAGAAAAGACCGATTATGTCTGAAATCATAATCATAACTCCAGACAAAAAAGAACTTGTACCGTTTTTATATGTTTTCTTAAAATAAGTAATAAAATCTTTAGAAGTCATAACTTATTCATTTTAATCTAAAATGTAATAACTGTCTATATATGTACTATTTCATTAAATTTTATCATATTTTAAAAAATTTTAATTTTTTCAATTGTATCTTCTACAGCCTTTTTAAATTCTGTCTGAAATCTTTCCTCTGTAAATGATCTTGCATGAGTTACAATTTCTTCTTTTTTGAAAATTCCTTCTGAATCTAGTTTTTCAAAACGTATGATTGCGTCTGCAAGAGAGTCTATTTCCTGTTTTTCAAAGAAAAGACCTGTTTTTTCGTTTACAACAGTTTCAAGTGCACCGCCACGGCCAAAAGCAATTACAGGACTCCCGCATGCTTGTGCTTCAAGCGGAACAAAGCCAAAATCTTCTTCTGCACAGAAAAGCAATGCTTTGCAGCGCTGAAGATGATCCTGAAGAACTTCATCAGAGGCTCTTCCAAGGAAAGTGATGTTTTTGTGGTTTCCGGCAAGTTTTTTCAGATTGTCCATTTCTGAACCGCCACCAATGACAACAAGTTTTTTTCCAAGTTTTTTGCAGGCAGAAATAGCAAGGTCAATACGTTTATATGGAACAAGACGGCTGAAAGCTACGTAAAAATCCTCTCGTTCCTTATCGTTTGGATTGAATCTGCTTACATCAACAGGAAGATAGATTACCTGTGCCTCTCGGTTCCAGAATTTTTTAATTCTTCTGGCAATGAATTTTGAATTTGCGATGATAGTGTCAATTCGCTGGCTGGAAACGTAATCCCACAAGCGCAAGGAAGGAATCCATCTGTTCATAAAGAACCGGGTAAGTTTTCCACTTCGTTTTCTGTAGTCAAAGAACAGGTCCCATGCATATCTCATTGGAGAATGAATGAATGCAACGTGAGGTACATAAGGTGGTGTTATTACACCTTTTGCGCAGGAAGATGATGATGAAATTACAAGGTCGTAACCTGTAAAGTCAAAGGCTTCAAAAGCTTGTGGCATGAATTTCAATAGTTTTGTATAGAGCTTGCTTGCCATTGGAAGTCTCTGAATGTTTGAAGTATGAATCTTACAGTTTGTGAAGTGATTTCCTATTCTTTTTTTGTCGTATACCAGAGTGAAAATTTCGGCATCTGGATAAATATTCAAAAGATATTCAACAAAAAGTTCTGCTCCACCATAATTTACAAGCCAGTCATGTACAATTGCAACTTTCATCATTTCTCCAATTAAAAGTTTTTTATGTTTTCGTTAATAATATTAAATGTTTTTTCAAAGGAATATATTTCTGGAAAGAAAACATTTTGTAATTTTTCTGAATCAATGGAAAGCAGTTTTTTGCACAAGTCCTCAGAATCTCCTGTTTTAAAATAAATTACAGGGAATTTATCATAGATTTCCTTGAAAACTGGAATATCTGAAATAATTGCTTTTGTGCCAAGACTCATAGCTTCCATAGGAGGCATTCCAAAGCCTTCGTAAAATGATGGTTGGATTAGACATTTTGTTGTTCGGTAAAGAATTTTTAGTTCTTCATCACTTATTCTGCCTGTAAAAACAATGGAATTTTCTGGAGCAGTTTGAATTTTCTGGAAAATTGATTCGTCTGCTGTACGGAAATTTTCAGAATTTCCTACAATTTTTAACTGTGCAGAAAAACCTTGCTTTTTAGCGGCAATAAAAGCATCAACAAGAACAGACAGACCTTTGTGTTTTTTTATATTACCTACAAATAAAATTGAATTTTCCTTTTCAATTTGAATATTCTGAGATTGGCTGGAATAAAACCAGTCTGGAACCGCATTGTAAGTAACAACGATGTTTTTTTTGCAATGCAGGTTACTTATGATTCTTTGTTTAGAAAATTCAGAAACTGTAAAAATCAATTTTGAACGCAAAACAGCATATTGATAGAAAAGTTTTCGTATAATACAACCTGTTTTTGAAGCAAGTCCAGGAACATCAAGAAAAACAACGTCATGGATTGTAGAGTAGACAGGAATTTTTATTCCAGAAGGAATATTGCAGTACGGAGTGTAATAAATATCACACTCATTAATTTTACGGGAAAAAAACTTTGGGAATGCAAACAGTTCTTTAAGAGAAAAAGTTTTTACAGAACATTCAACAATTTCTGTCTTATCATTTTTAAATTTTTCCAGATTTTCCGGGTTTCCAAAAAGAATGCACTGATGATTTTCCGTAAAAAAAGGCAGAAGGGCGGTTATGTAAGAACCGATTCCTCCTGAACCAATCATTCTGCAGTCGATAGCAATCTTCATATTTTATTTACTCTGTTTTTCTACTGTTGAAATCATGTAATCAGCAATCTTTTCGCCAGCTTTACCGATGTTCATCCATGCTGTTTCTTTTGCAATTTTTCGCTGTTCTGCAAGTTCAGGACTGTCACTGGCATTCTGAATAACTTCTTTGATGTTTGCAAAGTCTTTTTCTTCAAGCTTGATGCCCATTTTTTCAAGAACACTGAACTGCCAGAGCTGCTTGTTAAGGTCATAAGCATCATAAGGGCGTAAATCCATGTCTGTGTTAACATACATAACTGGTTTGTTGCAAAGGAATGTATAGTCAAAAACAATACCTGAAAAATCAGAAATCATGATGTCTGCTTTTTTCATGGAGTAAATGTTATCCCGGTTGTAATCCCATTCAACGTTGGCATAATCCTTGTAGCGTTCTTCCAGTCGTTTAAGCATGTCTGCTTCTGATTTTTTTGACTGTGGGTGAGGGCGAACAATAATTTTCCAGCCTGTTGCTGCCAGAGGGTCAAGAAGCCTTTCTCCAAAACGTTAAAGAACACCAACTTCACCCCATGAAGGCGATACAAGAACTGTGAATACGTGGTTTTCCTCTGCAGGAATAGAATTAATTTTTTCAGAAAGTACATCAAGATATGAACATCCGACAGTAATTAAATCTTTTGAATTTATTCCGCGGTTCTTTTCCAGTGTGCGGATATCATCCTTCTGATAGTCACCTGTAAGGAGAACTGAATCAAAGTAGTCAAGACCAAAAAGTCTGTAGGTAGTTGCATCATTTGGCATATGAAGAACATGAGAGTAGTGCTTTACGCTTTTAGAACGTTTTAACTGATAAACCTGAAGACCTGGTGTTGTCATAAGTACAAAACCAGCACTGAGCATATTGAGTTTTGCAAAAGCAGTGTTACCTTCGCCAATATATTCTGATGTTACAAATTCATATTTCTGGTCAAAAATTGGATCAGTTTTTGAGGATGTGTAATACATGAGAGGAATTTTTCGTTTTTCAAACTCATCTGTAACTGGCTTAAATACGTTCCAGTACTGATTTCCTTCATTATAGATAACGTAAGTTTTATATGATGCGTCTACAACGCCGCTACCATCTTTTTTTCCTGAAAGAAGAATCTTGAGCTTAATCCATGCAGCTTTCGCAACAAAGAAAAGAGTTGCTGCTGCACCAATCAAGATAGAAAAAAGCATACTTCCTGTGCCTGGATCGATATATAATAAAAAGTTGTTCATTTTAAACTCCTTAATAAAGTAAAAATTATTTAATTCCCTGTTCCCAGTTATTAATATCAAAAATATTTTCTTTGATTGTATACCAGTCCTGTTCAGGAACTTTGAATGTATAAAGTCCGTTTCCACCAGGACGCCAGTTGTGTGTAATGACAACACCGGAAGCTTTCTTTTCTTTTGGGTTTATAGTCGTAATTTTTTTATTTGTAAATGGATTTACTGGATTATCAATAATGCCATTTACAGCCATTGAAGGAACATCTGCATTAGTCATAAAATCGTTGTTGATTTTAAGTTTTCCATGAGAGTTAAAATCTTTCATGAACAGAATCGGATTATTGTGGTCAGGATTGTAATAGCCTGCAATTCCCCCGTTGTAATTGCTTAATGAGTAACCTTCTGGATTACCGATTCCATGATCACTTACAAAAATGATGCGGGAATTATCATAACAACCATTTTCTTTAAGATAATCAAGCCATTCACCGATTCTTTTGTACATTGCAATATTTGCGTCAGAACTGCTTAATTCAAGAGGATTTTTCTGAGTAATTTTCATTGCCGGGTCAAAATCTGGAGCCTGAAGCTTCTGTCCTGAGTGAGTTGTATCGTTTACAATAGTAAAATATGAATCAGTTTCAGCAGTAAAATCCGTAAGACGTTTCATAAATGCCAATGCAGAATAGTAATCAAGGTATTCCATTATGTCTGTAGTCTGGTTGTCGCTTGACCACCACATTCCGTCATCATAAACGCTGTCTCTTGCAAATAATGGTACAAATTTGAATAAACTGAACCATACAAGATTTCTTTTTATTGAACTGCTTGTGATATTTGCCTTTACCTTATCAGGATTTTCTTTAACCCAAAGACCTGTGTATTTGCGTTCAACGTTATAGCCTGTTATTTTTTTATATGGTTCTGTAATAGTCATATCTGGAATCCAGCTATAGTTTGCCCAGCTTAAATCAGAAACAGTGGCTGTAAAATCAGATTGTTCTGTAAAAAGGCGAGGGAGCATAAGAAGAGCTTCATTATGTTTATCAACAAGCTTTTCTGTATTTCTTTTGTTCATTTCTGCCGGAGTATATTCATAGCCACCGAAAAGCGCAGGAGAACCTAACAATGTTCCCTGATTATAAGAAACTGTATTTTTGTAGAAAGTGAAACCATCATAGGAATTGTAAAGTTCCGGAAATGTTTCAAAAATTGGTTCAACGTAGGCGCTTTGAGCACGGTCAAACATGAATACAAATACATTTTTTCCAGTTTTTGTAAGATGATAAACAGGTGTAACAGATTCTGCTTCTTTGACATTAGATGCAAGTTCTTTTTTGTAGTGACTGTAAGCTGAATTAATCTGACCAGCATGAACTGCTGTGATGGCAAATTCTGCGAGAGTTACAATTGTTATTAAGGTACTGAGTATCTTAATTTTATTGAACTTTAAAATTACTACAGGAACTGCAATTACAACCAGCATAACAAAAATGTTCAGAAGAACCTGAGGCAAAGGTGCTGCTGTAATTGAGGAATCGAAAGTAATAAGTCTGGAAAGATTTCCGTAGTCACCGTTAAAACAGAACGCATTTGTCATTGCAATAAGCAGTACTGTTGCAAAAAATACAGAAATCAAAGTCTGAATTCTCTGATGGAAAAGAAAATAAATACAGCAAGGCCAGAAAACAAGAAGTCCTGTCATCTGGATTGTTGAGTTATACAAAAATCCAAGAGGGTTACCACATCCGTCGATGTCTGCAAATTCAACTGCAGAAGAATTAATTACAAAGGAAGGAACAACAAATCCTGCAAGAAGTGCAAGCGCAACTGATGATGTAAGAAACAGAGATAGTCTTGCTTTTGAATTTGTCATCAAAGGCTGGAAAGCTGTTTTCACAAGGTAATTAATAAATTTAACGGCAAGTGGAGTAAGAAGGAAAATAGAGAAAACTGCAGCCATTAAGAGCCGTTTGTGCAGGAATCCATTGTGCACGAACAGAAGATAGCCGTCTAATCCGATGATTGCTGCCACAAGAATAATATAAAGCACTCTGAGAGGATTTTTTATTTTGTAGAAAATATTTTTTACAAGAGAAAAAATATTGTTCATAGTCCAGTAGACAACAAGACCAGCTGGAGAATTATAAAGAATTACAAGGAAAATTAAGGCCATTCCGTAAATCGTTATTTTATCTTTGAATTTGAATCCCTTTGTATAAATTGCTCCTGCGACCCAGTTGATTAACGTCATGGCAATAGGAAGAACATTAATAGGGAATGAACCGATATGGAAGAGAGCATCCTGCTGCCCCATGTCATTTATGAAAAAGAAAGAACGTCCTTGCAAAACCGGCAAATTTGAAAGAAAACTGTAAGCTGCCATAAAGAATGGAATCTGGATTAAAAGACCAAAAGAAGAGCGTAAAGCCATAAGTGGATGATAATGATTCTGTCTGTAGAAAGTTGTAAGAATCATATACTGTTCATCGCCCTTGAATACTGATTTTATGCGCTGTATACCTGGATCAAGTTTTTTTTCTATGTCTCGCTGAACCTGCTGCCAGTGTTCTGCAACAATATATAGCGGAAGTGTTCCAATGGAAACAGCAAGGCTTACGCCGATTACAGAAATTCCTTCATTTTTGAAAACATTGTTGAAAAGCATGAAAGCAAATTCAATAAGCTGAATTAATGGATAAATTATTACTGTATAAAGAAAATTTAACATGCTGAAAAGTATATTACTATGGTGCATAAAATTCAATATTTTGTAATGTATGGAATATAAATAAAAAAAATGATAATATTTTTGAGATATGAAGGTAAAAAGCAGTTTTCTTTCAATTCTGATTTCACTGATTTTTCTGTCTGTAAATTCTCAATTCCTTAAAGCTGAGAGTTACAGTTCACAACAAATGATTCCTGCAGGGCATTGGGTATACGATGCGTTTCAAATGCTTTGTAATTCAGTAAAAATGACCTCTTTTGCTGTTGATACACCAATAACGGTTGGTGAATTAAGAATGTATTTTGACAGAATTCCTTATGAATCGCTGTCATCATCTGGAAAAGAGCTGCATCAGAAAATTTTTGATTATTTAACGGAAAAAAAGAAAACTTTTCAGATGGGGTCGGTTTTTTTTGCCTTTAATGCAAGGGTTAATCCTGAGTTCATGATCAAAACAAATTATGATATTGACTGGACTTATGCCACCGATTATACAGGGCATTTAAATTCAGTTGAAGAATATCCAGTTATATCATCTGTGGAACATATTCAAAAGCTAGGTATAAACGAATACAACTATCTCTTTATAGATAAAATAGACGGTAAAATAAACCGGGAAAACAAAAAATATGCTGCTGCTTCTAATTTTTACGGCAGTAACGGGTATAAATCCTTTATAGAACTTCCTTTGTATCTTGGCTGGTCAGATTATTTTTTTATCCAGACAGATCCTTGCTATGCGAAGAGTATATGGGGAATGTCGGCAAATTCTAATTTCACAAATATTTCATATTCTTCCGTTGATGTTGATTTTTTGTGGCCTAGAACAGCTTATGGTAGTTTTGGCCGCACTTTTTCTGATTGGGGGGTAAATTTTAATGTTGCCCGTACAGGTCTTCAGATTGGTAAAACCCAGACAGGAAGTATAATATACAATTCAACTTTTGAAACAGACTGTTATTTTCAATTAAATCTTTATTCTCCTCGCTTAAAATACAATCTTGATGTTGTTCAGATTTCTTCCAATAAATACATGTATCTTCATTCTATAGAAACAAAGCCGTTTTTTGATTTTGTAAGAATTAATGTTGTGGAGGGTACTCTGATTCAGCAGCCTTTTGAACTGCGTTTCTTAAATCCTCTTATGATTATGCATTCTTTTTCTGCATGGGAAGATTATTCTGATGTTATGGAAAAAAGAATTTATGGAGAATCTCACGTTGCGGCTTACATGGGATTTCAGGTTGAAGCGATTCCTGTAAAAAATATGAGACTTTATCTTTTGTACGCTCAGAACGAGATTCAGTCAGAGATAGAAAAGTCATCATTTAACGGAAATGCTATGCCTGACAGCCTTGGCGGTCAGCTTGGAATGGAACTTACAATTCCTGATAATCGTCATAACGGATGGTGGATTGGAACACTTGAAGGAATTTATACAACTCCGTACCTGTATCTTAAACAGGGAAAAGACTGGTCTCTCTATAGCGAAAGATACAATATGCAGAGTGATTCTGATTATCCTATCTGTTCATGGATTGGAACACCTTTTGGTCCTGATGCACTAGGATTTCAGGCAAGAATAGGGTATTCTAAAATCCGTAAGTGGAATGCAGAGATAGATTATCTTTTTGTTGCTCACGGAACTAATTCTTTTGGTCTGTTTGATAACACTGTTGAAATCAATGGTGAAACTTATTATGCGTATTATCCATCGGTTTTGTATCGACTTGGATTGCTGGGTTATGCGGATGCAGCGAATGTTGCTCGTGATTATAAACTTACAGGAACTATTCAATACACAAATCAGGTAACTTTAAAGGGGGCTTATGTCATTAATAAGCATCTGGAATTAAACGGGCAGGGAATATATTCCTTTATTTTTAATAATAAAAATGAACCTGGTGATTTCCAGCATGGATTTGAATTTTCTGTCGCTCTTGAGTACACTGTTTTTTAGAATTTAATGAGGTTTTATATGAAAAATAAGTTATTTGTTTTTATTCTGGCAATGTTTATCTGTAATTCATTAGTTTTTGCTCAGAATAATATGTCAATTGGAATTGATGATAATATTTATAGAGTTCTTGATTCTGCTCAGGCCAGAGGTCTGTGTGATTTTTTACCTACTGTAAAACCATATTCATTAAAAAGAATAAAATATGCAATAGATCAAATTCTTGAAAATCAGGAAAAACTGACTGTTGTTGAACGTCAAATTATTGAAAATTTTTTAGATAAAAATAATTTTGAAGACAGAAAGAAAAATTTATTTCAGACAGGTGTTTCAAATCATAAGGAAAAATGGCATTGTAGTTTTTATTATGATTTTAGTTTTGAATCCTCTGTTTCTGGTGGTATATATACAAATTCTGATTTTAATCAGGTTGGTTTTGATTTTATACCTGCCTGGAGATTTGTTGGCGATGTAAGCAAATATTTTTCCTATAATATGTCGCCATTTTTCGATATTTCCAGCATGAAACTTTATGAATGCGGTAACGATTATTTTATAGGTTATCCCTGGTATGACGATGGTGTTGAAGAATATATGATTGGTTTTGCCCATGAAGAACCTCGCCGTAGATATATTAATAAATTTTTGAATACAAGTTATTTGCCATATTCTTACAAAAAGCGATGGGATGGTCAGTTTTATTATTTTTCAGATTTGTCTGCCAATGGAACTGACAGCTGGGCAAAGGAACCTGGTATTAGCGGTGGTATTCAAGCCGAAATAAGAGGTTGTTTCCGGGATGGTCTTATTACTTTTGGTGCTGGACGAATAAATAGAGAATGGGCAGGAATGGATAATGGTTCAAGTCTTGTATATAATTCTGCAGCACGACCTTTTTTTGGAGTTGATGCAACTGTTGAGCTTTTTAAGATTTTCAAGTTTTCATCATTAACTGGAGTTCTTGAATATCCAAATCAGGATTATATTAATGAAAATTCTTATGCGGAACAGAAAAAAGGAATTGATGATTCTTATTTCTTTCAAAATGCATTTTCTTTAAATATGATGGAACTTGATTTTAAATATTTTCATCTTGATTTTGGTACGTCTGCTGTGTGGCCTAAACGTTTTGAATTAGGATATATGTTTCCTCTTGTTCTTTACGTAGAATACCAGAATCATATTGGTGATTCTGATAATCTTGCTGTATTCGGCGATTTAAAATTCAGAAAGCCTGGTTTAGGTTCATTATGGGCATCAATTTATCTTGATGAAATAAATGGTATGAACAACAATCCTTTTTACTCTACTCGTGCAATGTATGCCTGTCAGCTTGGAGCTAAGCTTGAACTTCCTAAATTGAGTTTTTCCACAATTTCTATACGATACACAAAGGTTGAACCATACTGTTATACTCATCATTCTATAAATTATGCTACGGGATATGAACATTACGTTAGTGAAAGTTATACAAATAATGGCGAATGTCTTGGTTATTATTTGCCTCCTAACTCGGATGAAGTTTTTGTAAGATTTGATACACAGCCTAAAACTAATATTCTGGCAAATATTCAATATCAATTTATTCGTCATGGTGCTGATTATGGTAGCCAGCAGGTTCCTGGTAGTTCTCTTTATTCTGAAATGAGTATTTACAATCGAGATGAATTGCGTAAATACTTTTTGCATGATGGTGCCTATAACTGGATGCATATTTTAAATGCAGGGGCTTCTGTTGAATTTAAGAAAACAAAAATTCCTGTGAAAATTACTGCTAATGCAGGATTCCTGTTCAGTTATTATACAGTAATTGATTCAGACGTTTATAATACAAGAGATGTAAATGGTGTTTCTGAAGCAGATGAAACAACATCGTTTCATTTTGTTGATAACGAAGAATATCCGTTGCAGTGTGGAGTAGTTCTTTCTTTAGGTGTTACTTTATTTAAGTTCTAAAAAAATACAGGGGCTGTCCCAAAAGTAATGAGCGCTACACTAAATGTGGTGGTTTCGATAAACTCAACCACCGTAATGCAAACTTATTGGACAGCCCCTTTCTTCCTTCCCGTATTTTCGTTATTAAACAATTTTTTGTAAAATCAATTTTATGTTTAATTTTCGAAAAACTCGAATTTCGGGCTAATTAATAATTCTTTAATATTTCTTTTAAATCTTCAGCAGCCTTCTGATATGTATACTTTTTCAGTACAGTTTCGGAAGGTTCTGTTTTTTCAAGAAGAATATCGTTTAAATTTACTTTTGTATTGTCAGGTTCAATGTAATGTGCGCAGTTTCCATATAATTCAGGAAGACTTGCAGCCCTGCTTATTATAACAGGAGCACCACAGGAAATGGCTTCTAATGGGGGAATTCCAAAGCCTTCATAATAACTTGGAAAAATAAACGCTTTACAAGATTCCATAAGGGCTTTTACCTGTTCATCGGAAACGTAACCTACAAGAATTACGTTTTTTAATGTCTGTAAGGCTTTTATATCATCGCTTACCATTCCAGAAATAGCTTTTCCTGAAATTGCAAATAATTCATCAGCGTGTTCGGATGCATAATCTGCAATCCATTTAAGATTTTTTCTTTTTTGAAGACTGCCAAGTGTAAAATAAAATTTTTTTGGTTTAAGTTCAGGATATTTTTGAAGAATAGAACTGTCTGATTCTATGTTTTTGATGTGTTCCCAGCCGTTGTAAATAATTTGGATTGTTTTTGGATCAATTCCGTAAACTTTAGAAATCTGCTGTCTGCTGAAATCGCTGACTGTGATTATTTTTTTTGCATGTTTTGCCGCATGACGATACATAAAGCACATATATGCCTTTATAAGTCTGTCTTTTTTTCCGGAAAAATCATTAGGATAAAGTTTTGCATAAATATCATGTATAAATACAATTCCAGGTCTGAAAAAAGGCGTAACGTTTGCAAAATCCAAAGGACAAAGCTTATTTTTTGCTGCATATCTGCTGAATTCAATATGTTCCCACAAAGGAAATATTTTGCAGTTTTTTGAGCTTTGCACAATTTTTATATTCTGAAATTCTGGTAGAAATTTAGCATTTGAAGGAACATAAATCTCAATTGAATCTTTTTCAATGATTTTGTCAAGGCGAATACAGGTTTCGTATGCAAAACGTTCTATTCCAGTAAGGTTTCTGCAAAGAAAATCACCGTTTATAACTACGCTCATATTCACCTCTAAAAATTAGTCTCTGCTATAAAGATCTCGTGTGTAAACTTTGTCTTTTACGTCTGAAAGTTCTTCACTCATCCTGTTAGCAAGAATTACATCACTGATTTTTTTGAATTCATCCAGATTCTGAATTACTTTTGAATTAAAAAAATCAGCTTCTTTATAGGTTGGTTCGTAAATCACAACATTAATGCCTTTTGCTTTGATACGTTTCATTACGCCCTGAATTGAACTTTGGCGGAAATTATCGCTGTTTGCTTTCATTGTAAGTCGGAAAACACCTACAGTTTTTGGATTTTTTGCGATAATCTGGTCTGCTACAAAATCCTTGCGGGTTGTATTTGATTCAACAATTGCAGAAATAAGATTTTCAGGAACGTCAGAGAAATTAGCACGGAGCTGCTTAGTATCTTTTGGAAGACAATAACCACCGTAACCAAATGAAGGGTTGTTGTAAAAATCGCCAATACGAGGATCAAGACAAACACCTTGAATTATCTGCTTTGTATCAAGACCCCGAACCTCAGCGTATGTATCGAGTTCATTGAAATATGCAACACGGAGAGCAAGGTAAGTGTTTGCAAAAAGTTTTATGGCTTCTGCTTCTGTACAGTTAGGGTGAAGAATCTGAACATCTTTTTTTATTGCTCCCTGCTGCAAAAGCTTTGCAAATTGTTCGGCCTTTGAAAGAAGTTCCGGAGAGTTTTTTGGATAACTTACAACAATTCTACTAGGGTAAAGATTATCGTAAAGAGCGTGACCTTCTCGTAAAAATTCAGGAGAAAAAATCATGTTTGTATAGCCAGTTTTTTCAATAAGACCTTCTGTATATCCAACTGGAACAGTCGATTTAATTACAACTGTAGCTTTTGATCCTGATTTTTTAACAAGTTCCATAACAGCATCTATACTTGAAGTATCAAAGAAATTTTTTACTGGATCATAGTTTGTTGGTGTAGAGATGATTATAAAATCTGCATCCTTATAAACGCTTTCACCGTCTGTTGTGGCAGTAAGATTCAGTTTTTTTGAAGAAAGATATTCTTCAATTTCTTTGTCAACGATAGGCGATTTTTTTTCGTTAATCATATTGACTTTCTGCTGCATGATGTCAACTGCGTAAACTTCGTTGTTCTGAGCTAAAAGTATTGCGTTAGAAAGACCAACGTAACCTGTACCTGCAACTGCGATTTTCATAATAACTTCCTATTTCTTAATTTTTTTGCCGAATGCTCGTATTCCACCCATAGTAGCTTCCATTGCATTAAAAAGTGCCGGAAGATGAGCTTTTATATCAGCAAGAGTAAAAGTAAGCGGTGACTGCATAATGCTTACAATTCTATCATCATTTATAAGATGAACTGAATTGAACTGGAATTTTGGTTCTTTTATCATTTCAATTACATCTTCTGGAATTTTTCCCGTTTCTTTTATTCTGTTCTGAAGAGTTTTGTCTGCAAGTTTATAGTACGGAATGTAATTTTTTCCGTTAAATTCGCTTGAATAGTAGTGAATGATTTTTGCATCTTTAAGATATGCAAGGCCGCCATGACTAGGCTGACAGTTCCATTCGCCAGGAATCTGTTTCATTTTAAGTCCAATGCGGTAATTTGCTTCGTTTAATGCACTTTGATCGTGAAAGTCGTGCTTTTCGTAAGCGGAATATTTCCATGCTTCATTCCAGTTTTTGAAGAGGGCGTGACCTTCTTCTGTATCTCTGTAAAAAACAATTCCACCGTTAAAATTAAAGCCTTCTGCAAGAGTTCCGTGGAATCCCAGCTTTTTGTCCCGGGCAATAAAATATTTTTTGTGAATATGGTCATCAAGAAGACAATGACCGTCAAGAATTCCGCCAATATTGCAATCCATTTCGTCAATGCCTGAAAGGTCATCTGCAATAATCGTGTCGCAGTCAATATAAAGAAAATCACCTGAAACGTAATCTGGAATGGCTGTTTTTATAAGGCGGGATCGTTCCACATTAGAAACAGTGTCCTCAAAATCAACGGAAATAATTTCAGCCAGTTTTTGCAATTCGCTTCTGTTTGGTTCGCTAAAAGAATCTTTTGTTTTGTTGTCTACAAGAACAATAATATGGGCTTGTGGCATATGGTAGCGCAAAGACCATACAGACATTAGCGCCTGTTCATAATACAAGTCTTTAGGTGTTGAAGTTAAAACATAAACGAATTTCATACAGTTTATTATAATGTTTCCCTCTAGAAATTGCAATTTTTAGAGGGAAATTTGAAAATATGTTTTATTTTTCGTAGTAGCCTTTATACCATTTTGCGAAATTTGCAAGACCAGTTTCAAGAGAAGTTGATGGTTTGAAGCCAAAATCTTTTTCAAGTTCCTTTACATCAGCATAAGTCTGGTAAACATCGCCTGGCTGCATAGGAAGAAGAACCTTTTTTCCTGGTTCAGAAATAATTCCTTCATTGATAAGGCATTTTTCCAATGTTTCAACAAAATACATAAGGCTTTCTGGCTTATTATTTCCAATGTTATATATTTTATATGGAGCACCGTCCTCTGTTTCATCAGGACTTTTCTGCATTACATTTACGATTCCTTTAACGATATCGTCAATGTAAGTAAAATCACGATACATATCACCCATATTGTAAATTTCAATTGGTTCACCTTTTACAAGCTTGTTTGTGAACTTAAAATAAGCCATATCTGGTCGTCCCATGGGACCGTAAACTGTAAAGAAACGCAATCCTGTTGCAGGTATTTTGTACAGTTTGCAATATGCATGTGCCATAAGTTCGTTTGACTTTTTTGTGGCAGCATACAATGAAACAGGATTATCAACTTTGTCTTCTGTTGAATATGGCACTTTCTTGTTTGTTCCGTAAACACTTGATGAAGAAGCGAAAACAAGATGTTTTACAGGATTATGACGGCAGGCTTCAAGAATATTGTAAAAACCGATAAGATTAGATTTTATATAGGCATCAGGATTTGTAATGGAATAGCGAACTCCTGCCTGAGCAGCAAGGTTTACAACTACATCAGGTTTGTATTTTGAAAAGATTTCATCAATAAGGGATTTGTCAGAAATATCTCCCTTAATGAAATTGAATCTGTCTCCGTAATTGGAAAGCATGTTGAGACGTTCTTCTTTTAAAGAAACATCGTAATAATCTGTTATACAGTCAATTCCGATTATCTTTAGCGAAGAATCTGAATCCAGGAGATTTTTTGAAAGGTAACTTCCAATGAAGCCGGCTGCACCTGTAACTACAACTGTTGTATTTGAAAGACTGATTTTAGACATATATTCCTCTTTTATTTTGTAAGATATTCTGCAAGACTGTTTAAATCTTTTTTTTGTTTTTCACAAATGATTTTATGCTGAGCTTTTGCTTTTATTACCATATCATTATAAATTGATGGTGTCAAAATCTGAAGGATTCTGTTTTTTATTTCACTTACAGAATATGGATCAAAATAAATTGCCGCATTGCCGCAGACTTCTGGAATAGAACTAGATCCGCTGGCAATAACAGGAACGCCAAAACTCATTGAATCAATAGGAGGGTAGCCAAAACCTTCATTAAGTGAAGGATAAATGAAACAGTAAGCGTTACGGTTTAAAAGCTCCAGTTCATCCCGTTCTATATACGGAAGTAAAACTACTTTATCACTGTTTTTTAGTTTTTTAGTGAAAATACTTTTGTCTGTTACTCCTGTAATCACAAGCTTATAGCCAGAAACGGAATTTTCAGAAACAAGCTGGTCAAAGGCGTAAAGTGCCCGTAAAGCATTTTTGTTCCAGCGGGCAGCGCTTGTAATCAAAAAGTATTTTGATTTTTCAATGCAATATTCTGCAAGTTTTGAATCTGGAAGACTGTTTTTTACAACCTTATAATTATCAAGCTGCTCAAAAGTAGGAGAAGCAAAAACAGGTATATTCAGTTTTTTTGTTTCCGGGTAAAAAGAATTTATTGAAGCTAGTGAATGATTTGAAATTGTAATAACCTTTATTCTTTTGTCTTGAACAAGACGTCCATTAATGCAAAGAAGTTTCTTATAATACCATTTTTTCAGAACTGTCATAAAAAGAATGTCTTTTAAGATTTCTTTTAATTTTTTTTCATAGGAAAGCATTATGGAATCGTAAGGCATCTCCAGGGTACGAAGTCCGTGCACTGTATTGTAAAGTTCAATTTCATCAAGGGGCCAGTTTTGATTAAGGTTTAGCATAGCAGAGTAAGCTCTCTGGATGTTTTCTTTTTTTATTATTTCTGAAACAGAAATATTTTTTATGTCATACAAAGTTATACTTTTTTCTTCTATTGCCTTTAATATATCAGGATTAAGATATGCGGATGAATTGTAATAAGCTACAAGATGTATTTTATCCAGGTTTTCAAGAAGTTTAAAGAATACAACTTCTCCATATTCTCCTCCGCCATGAAATTTGCTCTGAGGAGAGGGCTGGACGGCCGTTAAATCATAAAGAAAATTTATCATATTATTTTACAAATTCTCCATTTTTAACATTTAGTTTTGACCAGTTAGAAATATCCAGTACATTGTCTTTTACAGTAAACCATTCATTGTCAGAAATTATAAAGCCATTATTTTCAGTGGCAAGAACACGGTTTGCCTTACCGAAAGAAATAATTGTTTTTTTCTGTTTTTCCGTTTGTGAAATTTTACTGATTTTATTGCCAGTAAAAGGATTTATAGCCTCATCTATTACATCTTCGATTGCAATTGCAGGAACATCAGCCTGAGTCATAAACTCATTATTTATCTGAAATTCTTTTTCTTCATTAAAATCTTTTACCATCAAAAGAGGATTGAACCATTCAATATTTCGAGGAAGAGATTTACTGTTTGTAAAAGAATGATATGAGCCGTGATCAGATGCAATGATGATACGGGTATTGTCATATATTCCGTTTTCTTTTAAATAATCAAGCCATGTACAGATACATTTTAGAGAACCTGTCATTGCGTGGAATGCCGGATCTTCTGAAAGAGGCGAAACTTTGAAAAGCTCTGTATTGACTTTAGAATCAACAGGTCTGTAGTCCGGAGGAAGTACAAAACCTGGATCGTGAATAGCCTCATTATCAATAAATACAAATTTTCCGTCATCATCTGTAATTTCGGTCAGCTTAGGAAGATAATCAAGGACAGAATATCTGTCAATAAAATCAGCAGTCCAGCCAGGAACGTCAATAGCTGTCCACCAGTCATTATAGTGAACTGCAGCTCTAAATGACATTGGAACAATTTTGAAAATACTGAACCATAGAAAATTTCGTTTTATGCGATTGCTTTTTACAGGAATTTTCTTGAAATTATTTTCCGAATACCATAAATCACTGTATTTTTTCATGGCTTCAACTGGAAAAATTTTATCGTGCCCATTTAAAAACGAAAATACAGGACGTTCATCGTAATTAGGATATGGAGGATCAATAAGATAAGAATCATATCCATTAGCTTCAAAAATAAAAGGAAGAAGACATAAGGATTCATTGTGTTTGTCTTTCATTGAAATTTCACGGCGATGGTTCATTTCCCACGGAGTGTATTCATATCCACCATACAGACCTGGTGCGCCTTGGATTGTCCAGCTTCCAAAAGAGACCGTGTTAGGATAAAAGGTAAATCCTTTAAAACTATCCATCATTTCCGGGCATTCTTTAAGACAATAGTTAAGAAGATAGCCTGGTGCTTTATCAAGCATAAGAATAAGAACATTTTTATGAGTTTTACTAAGTTTGAAAATCGGCTTTATTTTTGATTTCTGTAAATCGGGCGGTGTTGCTTTTTTGAATGCAGCAGAAATAACAAAGAAATTAAGAATTGTAATGCCAGCTAAAGAAATAACAGAAATGTAATTTATCCAATTAAAGATAAAAATTTTCTTTTTTATAAAAAGTATAATGAATATTGCTGTTACAGCAAAAAGGACAGAAAAATTAAGTAGAGCGGCAAAAAGAGTTGGATGAATTTCTTTATGCTCTGTGAAAATTAAATCGGCAGATATATTTCCGTAATCTCCCTGAAAGCAGAATGCATTTATTATTGAAAAACAAAGTCCAGCTGTAAAAAATACAGATAATAAAGTCTGAATTTTTTTATCAAAGAGAATATAAATGATTAACGGCCATAATAAAAAAAGCCCGAAGCTTTGCGCTGTAGAATTCAAAAGGAAAATTACAGGAGATTTATAATCATCAATATAGAAAAAATCAGATGATGTTGAAGCTGTAATCAAAAGAGATGGAATTACAAAACCTGTAAGAAGAACAAATCCAAAAGCTGAAAAAATAAACAATGAAAATCGTAATTTTTTATCTTCCATGACATTCTGTAGAACAGTATTTAAAGTTAAATTTGTATATTTAATGATTACTGGCAAAAATGCAATGAACGCTGTAAAAGCAAAAAGCGGCAAAGACTGACGAGGCTTCATGTTAAACAGAACATAAACGGATGCAAAGAATAGAATAATCGCTGACGAAATCCATAAAACTTTAAGCGGATTTTTTAATTTATAGAAAATATTTTTTATAAGCGAAAAAACGTTATTCATTGTCCAATATAGAACAAGACCTGATGGAGACTGGTATAAAATAATTAAAAATACAATCGCCATTATATGAATCTGAAGTTTTTCTCGTAATGAAAATCCTTTTGTATAGATAATTCCAGCAAAAATATTGATTGCAGTCATTAAAAGGGGAAGAACATTAATTTGAAACGCTCCAATTTTCAACAGCGCATCTGGATTTGCAAGATTTTCAATCCATAAAAAGGAACATCTTTGAATTTCAGGACAAGAGCTTAAAAAACTGTAAGCGGCAATGAAAAAAGGAATTTGAATTAAAAGTCCAATTGAGGACCTTAAAGACATTAACGGGTGATAATGATTCTGATGATAAAAAGTATTTAAAATCATATACTGCTCATCACCCTTAAAAGTTGCTTTGATTCTATCTATTCCTGGTTTTAGTTTTTTTTGAGTGTTTCGTTCGATGGTCTGCCATTTTTCTGCAATAGCATAAAGCGGAAGACACATGATTGAAACAGCAGCACTTACTCCAATAATTGAAAATCCAGGTATTTTGAATATTTCAAAAATAGCTCTGAATACTATTTCAATAATCTGGTAAAGAGGATAAATAATAATGGTGTAAAAAAAGTTATTCATAATAAACTACTCATTTATCATTGGATATTTTAGATAAACAAAATATTGATTATCTTTTCCACAAATTTTGTGGTAATAAGTATCAATTATAACTGGCAAATCTGTAAGCTGTTTTTTTAGTTCTGGGAAGTATTCCAGTTCTTCTAAAGTACACTCACTAAGGAATTCAAAATCCATGTTGTAATCTTTTATAAGATATTGAGTAAGAACAGGAGAAACGGAGCCGCCCTGGAATTTATAATTTTTTGTTTCCATTCTTGCTTTGTCTGTTCTTCCAGTCCAACCACCAATATAAATCGAATTTTTCTGATTAAAATCTACAATTCTGCTTAAATCCTCTGCAAGAGTTGAAAATCTGAATTCTTCATAATATTTCTGCTTTTCTACGAAATTTCCATAAATAACAGCTTCAACTACAAGACCATAAACAAGACAGACAGCTACTGTGTAAGAGATTTTTTTTGCTTTAGTAAAATCTGCAAGAGAACAGACATGGAAAATAGAAAGCAAAGAAATAATTATATCAAATCCAAGGAATGTTCTGAAGTCAATTAATGGTTCTGCAAGGGCAAGGTATGCACCAAATGATAAACTGAACATTGCAAAAAGAACAATGAAAGTCATTAAAAGGGTAGACCATATTTTTCTGTTGTTTCTTGTCAAAACGCCGGAAATAACAAAAAGAACAACAGATACAAGAGTGAAGAATCTGATCCAAAAGTTTCCGTAATTTATTGTAACTGAAAGAAAGTAATCCTTGTAATTGCGTAAAATCAGCTGGAATGTATTAAGTCCGGCTCCGATTGCAGTTCCTCGTTCATAACTTGAACTGGCGAACTGATTCATAAGGAATAAACGGAAGAATACTAGAGCTGCAATATAACATCCGATTGAAATAAGGGCGTAAACTGTGATTTCTTTTGTTGATTTTCCCTTTAACCACATTTTATAAGCAGTAAAAATTGCCATGATTATATAAATACTGTTTGCTGCCTGATAAGAAGTACAAACAAGAAGCAGGCTCATTATAGAAACGAAAATATATTCGATTCTTTTTTCAGTGAATAGAAATGGAAGAATTCCAAATAATAAAGACATTGCCATGTACGGGCAGTCATATTTATATGAAAAATTTGCCAGAAAATATGGTGTAATTCCTGCACAGGTAGATGCAATTACAGAAATAAGTGTAATTTTTCCTTCTGTTACAATAAACGCCAGTAAATATGAAGTAATTGCAAGAACAGCGATTGCAACAAACTGTGTAATTGGAGTGATGTCGTTAATAAAAAAGTTTGTATGCAGGAAAACAGCCAGAGTTTCTGAAATGTAACGGCTCCAGCCAACCCATGCTTTATGACCTGCGTAAACTCTTCGTATGTCATCAGCATATTCGTAATTTGCCCTTATAAGTGAATAATATGCAAAAAGAAAAATACCAGCTGCAATCAGAAGATATTTCACAGTTTTTTCAGTCTTAAATGCGTCTGAAAAAGTCTTAAAGATATTGTGACCGATAATTTTTCCCTTTGCTGTATACCAGAAGAAAAACCAGAAGGCGCCTATTAAAGCAAAAAAAGACATGGAGTGGACAAGAATATCATCCCATTTTTGAATATCTCGCAATTCTCTATGAAGTACGAATTTTTCCATAATTGTAACAATCAGATTTTTACTGAAAGGAATGATACAGCACAAACATGCAATTATTCCAACAATAAGCAGAGTCTTAAAAGTAAATATTTTTTTAAGGCTAAAATTCATTAGTTTATCTCCCATAAAAAGTCAACGAACAAGTCGACTTTCTAAAATACTTAATTCATGGCAGTCAAAGCTTCTTCTGCAAAAGACATTGGTTTATATTTGCCAATCATCTTTTGTACATCAAAATCTTTTTTGTCGCTGAGCATCG
>JAFOCI010000078.1 GCA_017381365.1 Treponema sp. | reverse complement strand
TGTATGAGGTAATGCCCATACTGTTATTTTTATCATTAACATTTTGACGCTAAATCCACGTTTTTACAAACTGGATGGCACTACATATTGTCTACTAAAAGTGAAAGCCCAAGGGCGAGAACTGTAAACGGATAGACTATATTTGTAGCTGCGTTTCCAAAAGCACCAGCCGGACTCCAGCCGATAAAAATCTGATCTACAATATTGTAGAGAGCTGCAACCAGCATGCTGATAACACATGGAACTGAAAAATGCCTTACAAGCCGACCTATTTTTTCTGTACCCAAATCATAATTTTTCATAAGAACCTCACATATTTGTTAGTTAAAACAAAAAGCAGCGATTGCGTTTCCAAAAACTGGACTTACGCTCATCGCTGCTCGTTTATGGAAGTCTCTAAAAACTTCAGTTTTTAGAGACACCTCTAAAAATGCGATGTTATAAGTTGCGCTATTATAGCGACTTATAACTCGCAGGAATCTCGAGAGGCGTATCGAAGAGGAGCCTCTCGAGATTCCATTTATGTGAAGGAAGAATCGAATCTGCTTTGTTTTCTCGCTAGTGTATCAAGTTTTTGATTTTGATGTAAGAAAGGGGAGCTAAAATTTTTCTCTATTCTTAATACCTCGTTTGAAGCACAGCTTCGAACGAGACTCGCCTTGGGGCTGTCCCAAAAGTAATGAGTGTAGCGCTCATTGAGCCCTTCGACGAGTGGTTCCTGAGCCTGTCGAAGGGCTCAGGAACCACCCGTCGAAATGACTGCTACACTAAATGTGGTGGTTTCGATAAACTCAACCACCGTAATGCAAACTTATTGGACAGCCCCATCGCTATCGCCACCGGCTCTGGCTACAATCTCTAACGTGGGAAAACCAAATTGTATTTGTAAATATTTATACTATTTTCTGAAATGCTCTTTGAAAATTTTTCTCCATTATTTTGTCTTCATCCTTAAAGAAAGGAAGCCCTATCAGAATATATCCGTTTTCTTTTTCCATTACGATATTTTCAAGACCATATTTTTCACTGATTTTTTTGAGGAATTTTTCTTTCCAGCCGTCATTGTCGTCTCCTGCTAGATGTTTTCCTTTTGGTTCTATGAAAACCTGATAATAAGCGTTTTGCTCATCTTGTTTTCCGTGCAGAAGTAAAAGAAAATCTGGCTGGAATCCTCGACCGGTGTCAAAATCAAAAATCTTGTAGACTTCTTCATTTCTTAAAAGCTGAAAAGAATCATATTTTTCTTCCAGATTGCTTTCGTGACTTTTAATGAATTCAATTAGTTTCCTTTCTTCGCTTGTTCCCCAGAAAGAATCAAGCATATACCAGTTTGTGTTTTTCAGTTCTGCTTCAAGACTTTTGTTTTCTTGCGTTTCAGAATTGGAATCGTCCATCAAAATCATTTTCTCTTTTATAAAACTGATTTTGCCTTTTTCTTCGTCCAAAGTGAAAAGATCGGAAAATTTTACGAGATGGAAGTCTGAGCCAATAAAAGGTTTGTCGTAACTTTCAAGTTCCTTTTGAATGTGATTAACCAGGAAATCTTCGCACAAGAACAAGAGTTTTTTGTTTGGAATTTCATCAAATTTTGAATCGCTTGTAATCGAGATTTTTACGTCTTTAATGAAGTCAAAAAAATCATCCGTACTTTCCACGGAAAAACGTTTACGCAAATTTTCAAAACAGAAGTAGCTTTGAGGATTTGTATTGAGCCTATGGAATGCCTTCTGCCGGATATGAAGCGGAATTTCTGAAAAAAGCTTTGTTGTTGTGGACAAAATCCCAGATTCTGCAACATAGCGTTCATCTTCCTTTTTGGAAAAATCCACAGACTGTACTTCTGAATAAATGTTCGTAAGAATTTTTGCTTCAAATGCGGGAAGATTTTTAAAATCTTCAGGGAGAGTCTTTAACCGCCGTTCAGGATTATCTTTCTGTTCATTTACAAACAGATACATTCCTTTAAGTTCTTCTTTTTTATTTTCTTTTACGCTGAATACTTTTTGAGTCCTTTTTTCCTGAATAAGTCCCCTGTTTTTAAGCTCTGCTGAAAGTTCAGAAATGTACCTGTGGTCTTCATCAGAGTGAAAATAAAATTCTTCCAGCACTCGCAGTTCATTCTGTAAGTCATCATCAAACTTGCGGCGGTTTTTAACCTTGTCTTTATAGGCAAAAGGATAATAACGTACGCCACGACCAATCAACTGAACTTCGCTTGTTGTGCTGCTTCCGGCTTTCTTGTTGTGAAAATCCATGTCGCGGCCTTCATAAAGACGGACAATATCGTAAAGGTTCAAGACATCCCAGCCTTCTGTAAGACGCTGTACAGTAAAGATTGCACGGATGTGATTGTTTGAATCTTCAAGGCTATTAAGAAGCCTGTCCTGCTCAGATGTGGTTCTTTCTTTTGTTTTAGTTCCGTCCTTGCTGTTTGTGATGATGAGGTTTCGTTCCTTGAAATTTTCACGGATATACTGAGCAACAGTTTCAAATGAAATGTTATTTTCTTTTAGATAAATCGCAATCCGTTCAAAAATTCGTCCGTCAAGATTGTATGGGTCTTTTTCATCAGATTTGATTTTTGATAATTTTTTTGCAAAATCAAAATCATCAGCTTTTACATTATTGCAAAGCTCCAGAAATTTCTGATAATCCGCTTTAGATTCTTCAATCGATTTGCTTCTGAATAAAATTACCGGCTTAAAATTCGCAATTCCATATTTTGTTGCGATTGAATAACGATACCAGTTCAAAAGTAGTGCCTGCAAAATTCGCTCCCGCAATTCAAGGTTGCTTCTCACAAGGCGAATGTGTTTTGTACAGCCTGCCTCGACAAAATCTTTCAGCTCAAACTTTGAAATGATTTTATCTTCATATTTTTCTTTTACATCGTCGGTGTTCGGGATTGTGGCAGTAAATTCCAGAAGTACATTTTTGTTTACGCCTGTTGTTTTTCCGTCTTTTTCCAGAATACAGTGCCTTACAGTGTGTTCCCATGAACGCTCAATGTCTTCTAGTTTTGCACTGTCCTTGAGTTCTCCAATAAATGAAATATCATCTGTTAGTTCATTCGCAGCAGATTTCTTTTTTGAAGTTGAAGCATTCAAGTGATGGGCTTCGTCACCGAACAAAACTACATCACGTTTCTGTAAGTCTGAAAGAAGCAGTGCATTTTCACCTTCTTTGTAAATGTCATTGTGAAGCTTTTGAATAGTAGTGAACTTTATCTGAATGTCATCGCATGAATCTGAAAAAAGTTCAACCTCTCGAATCTTAACGCGAACACCGTCAATGACAATGTTTTCAGAAAATAGATATTTATTGTGAGTATTGTCGATGAAGTTTGCCTGAGTTTTTCCGAGGATTGCATTCTGATTTACAAAGAAAATAAAATTCCTGTAGCCTTGCTTGTAGTAATACAAAATGAGGGCTGCCATCACAAGAGTCTTTCCGCTTCCAGTAGCCATATTGAACATAAGATGATTTGGGGGAACGACTTCGCCTTTAGAGATTTTTGCTTTGCGGATTTTTTCATTCAAGAGGAAATTTTCTATTGCAGTTTTCTGCCAGTCGTACAGCGGAAATTTCAAATTTTCTGTAATGTATGAATAATCATCCGGCTTAACTTTTGAAAGCTCATATTCAAAAGCAAGGGATTTTAATTCTTCGTAAAGCATTTTATCTTCCTCTTTTTTCTATAAGGACAAATGTCGAGTTTTGAATTTTTATTTTTAGGGTGGCTTTTTGCTTCGCAAAAATCAGGCTTTTCAGGGTTACGCTATCGCTTCATTCCTTCGCTACGCTTCGGAACTGGCTTTGCCAGCCCTTACAATCCTTGCCACGGTTTGTAAATCAAATACTCGAAATTGAACCTATAAGTCTTATTTTCCAAACAAATCCGAATGCGTTCCTGTTCGTGAAAGTTCAAGTATGAGCAGATTGTCTTTTTTCTGGTAAATCAAAAGCCAGTCCGGGCGGATATGAAGCTCGCGATGGCCAGCCCAGTTTCCTTCAAGACTGTGGTCGTGGTAGCGTTCTTCCAAAGGCTCATCATTGGCAAGTTTAAAAATTATCTCTGCAATTTCTTTCATGTTGTAACCGCGTTTTTCGGCACGCTTTATGTCTTTTTTCATTGTAGATGTGTAATTGATGTTATACTTTGTATTGGGCAAATTGAGTTTTTTCATTTGAGCATAGCCTCCATCAGTTCATCTACATTGTTGTATGTCTTTACAGAATTTGGGTCTTTTTTGTATTTTTCAATAAGTTTGTCGCCTTCTTTCATTGCCCTGATTGTCTTGCGGTTGGGTTTTTCAATACCGATTTCAAAAGGAATGCGACCTTCTCGTAAAACAGTTTTTGTGAACACATTGTAAAGTCCAGAAACCGACATTCCAATGCATTCACAGAATTCTGAAATGTTTTTTTTGTCTTCGTCGTCTAAAGTAATTGTTAAGTTTGCCATAATAATACCTCTTTTATATGTGAATTATACATAATTATCACATAATTTTCACTGTAAAACAAGTGTTATTTTAGCTGATAAAAATCTTCTGTGATGGCGATGTCATCTTCTGTAAGCCCTGTGTTTTTGTCGTGGCGGTCGTCTGTATTCACATACAATTGATTCAAGTCTAACATTCGGGAAAACATTTCTTTTTGCTGTTTTAGGTTCAACTGCCTGAATCGTTCGCTTTCTATTTCTTTGCGGAATTCTTTTACGCGCACATTGTAGTGCAGAAAATATTTTGAGCAGAGTTCATCGAACAATTCTGTAAGTTCTTCAAGAGATTTGCAGGCAGAAATCTGTTCCAGTGCAGTTTCGTTTTTCTTTGCAAGCTCAAGATAGACGAATTAGCCGCCGCCTTGCCAGTTTACGGATTTTGAAATACCAGTTTGGTCGCCGTTGATAACATTTTGCAAGCGAACGACACTGTCATTTTCACCGTAATCAAGTTGCTCTATGCCGATGTACTGACGGTTCATTTTATGAGCAACAGCGGCTGTTGTGCCTGAACCGAGGTGGTAGTCTAGAATGATGTCATTCACATTAGATGCAATCTCCAATATTTGTTTTAGTAATTTTTCTGGTTTCTTTCCATTTTTTAATTTTACGCCCCCTTCCTTTGCAATTCCAGCCCAAGAAATATGATTCCAAAAATCAGAAAGTAATTCTGTTACGCATTTTTCATTATCTATAAGTTGTAATTTTGATGAATAATATGCAATTGCCCCTCCATTATAAAGATAGGTCTTTTCTCCAGACGTTTTTGTATATGTATAAATAGTATTTCTGTTGATTCTTGAAAGTTCTTGTAATTCCTTCATTTTTTCTGTAGGTTTATGCAAGTCACGAATACTTATAATATTATCTGCATTGTCGAAAGCATATGTTGCTATCATTTGATTTATTACTGTCTTATAAACATCTCCAAATTGTGCTTTTAGCTCTTTTTCAGATTTATTGAGAGATGTTAATAAGTGCTCTTTTATAGGGAAAAATTCCCATTTTGATGTATCATCCGTATTATGAGTTTCTAGGTATTGGTTATAATTTGTATTGTATTCGCTTTTTATTCGATTCTTTCTAAATTCAAATGCACTTTTGTTTTTAGTATAAAACAGGATATATTCTGTAATATCAATGGGACCTGGATTAACGGATTTAAATCCTGAAACTGAAGCTGCTTTTACTGCTATAATCTGAACTTTATTATGCACGCCAAAAATTTCATCCATCAGAACTGTTATATACCCCAATTCATGATGGTCGATTTGAAGAAAAATCGCTCCTTCATTTTTTAATAATTCATGCACAATTTCTAACCGATTCTTCATAAATGTGAGCCAACTAGAATGGTTAAAATTATCATTGTAAGAAAAACTATCGCTTCCTGTGTTATAAGGCACATCAATATAAATCAACTTCACTTTTCCGGCAAATTCCTTTTTGAGTGAATGAAGTGCAAGCAGGTTGTTGCCTTTAATAATCAGATTGTCGGTTATTGTGTCTTCTGAAAGTCCGCGTTTTTTGTTTAATTCTGCATCACGGTTTAACTTTGTACATTTTTCTGATTTTCCTTTTTCATATCTTTTTGCATTACAAAATGCTTTCGGGCTGAAAAGAGAATCAATTTCATCCTGTGCTAAAACTTCGTTGTAAAAAACTTCGCGGCGTTTGCTCTGTTTTTTTTCATATTCACCCTTTTTGTCATCATACTCATAATAGGTATCCAGGCCATCTTCCTTTCTCTGTCCGCCTTCAAGCACGCAATCTTTAAAAGGAAAATTCAGAACAACCTCGTTTCTGTCGAGCAAGGACGAATCTCCCATATAAAGTCCGATCTTCTTTCCTAAGTATTTTGAGTAAGAATTACAGGCAGAAGAATATTCTAAAAATTCCTTGAACTTGGCTGTATTAAAAACAGAACTGTCCAAAACGGGCGTAAAAAAGGCTTTTTTAGTTTGTGGATTTTTCAGTAAAGGCTCCAGCAGCTTTACATTTCCATTATCTGCATAGTCTTTTATTACATTGATTTTTAAATTTTTATTCTCATCTGTAAAATCTGGTATTTCGGAAAGAAGTTTTTCTACTTTTGATTTTAAGGCGTTTGTTTCCGGTGTGTCGATAAAAGGCATTTGTTTTTGCTCCGTTTATGCTAAAAGCAAAGATTTATAGCAAAAAGATTATAAAATTCGCTATTAAATTAACTATCGGTTAAAAATTATATCGTATTGAGAGCAATTATAGCGAAACGACCATTCTTTTTAGCGATAAGCAACTCTAGAATGAAATTATGAATGCAAAAGAACTTGGAAAATTGTATGCTGAGAACATAAAGAGAATCAGGCTGCTAAAAAACTTAAGTCAGGAGAACCTGGCAGAACTGGCAAATGTAAGTAGTGCTTATATAAGCGAAATCGAAAATCAAAAAAAAATCGGAAAATTTGAAACAATTGCGGCTATTGCTAACGCTCTGGAAGTAGAACCTTACGAGCTTTTTTTGCCTGCTGGCAGCGTTATAAGCCATAACGAGCGCCGCACAAAAGATTTAATGAAACGTCTGCGCGCAAATTTCAGCGAACTTGTTGATACAATGGAAGACTTTTTGAAAGATTAAACAATAGAATATGCTTAATAAATCTGATAAATTCTAGTTATGCCATCAGATAAAATGATTTTTGTAGCAGAAATTCCAGAGTCTCTTATTTCTTTTCTTGGATTGCAACAGAAACAAATCAAGATATATCGTTCTAAAGGTCTTTTAGCACACCTTTTAAAACGCAAGCATTACAAAGCAGCAAAATATCTGGACTTTATTCCTGAAATCATAAATGCTCCAGATTATGCAGGTTTTTATGATGGACAAATTGAACTTGTAAAAATATTTAAAGACAACATCTTTTTGAGCATAAAACTTGATGAAACAAAAGACTTATATTATGTCGCCACACTTTTTGATGTAAGTGAATCAAAGATAGAATCTTATTGTAAATCTGGAAGATTAAAGAAACTTGACAAAACATCTCTTTCTCTGCAATAATATAATGAAATTTGACGAGCAGGAAAGGCACCCTGCGCTCCCGAAAGGGAACCTGATATGATGGATACGCCGCCCATCCAAATTTTTATAAAGCCACCCTGCTTTGAGGTGGCTTTTTTTGTGTTTCGTGAACGCGTAAGTTTCTTACTTTCTGCCTTTTATAAAAATCACTGCAAAAATGAATGATATTACGTCGCTAATCAGAGAGGTCCAGAGCATTATTTCAATATTATGACTTATAAGAGCCATAATAATTGACGATGGGAAATTACCACGATTGAAAGCTGAACGATGAGGGAAGCCATACCGATTGAAATGATTCTTGAAAGAATTGAAGCTTCCAGATGAACTGATTTTTTATTGATTATAAAATTCTTCGCTCTGAAAAGATAGGTCACGCTCATGGCAAAAGTAAGTGCCTGCCCGATAACAGTTGCGATGGCAGCTTCCTTTACTACCATATTAAATGCAAAAACAAAAAGCAGCGATTGCGTTTCCAAAAACTGGACTTACGCTCATCGCTGCTCGTTTATGTGAAGGAAGAATCGAATCTGCTTTGTTTTCTTGCTAGTGTATCAAATTTTTGAATTTGATGTAAGAAAGGGGGAGCTAAAAATTCTTTCTGTTTTTAATGTCTTTTGCAAAAATCAGTTTGAAGACAGTTCGTACAAAGGGCTGAATAAAAAATAGCTGGGTAAAGAAGGCGAAAGGAAAATTAAAGCACATGAGGCGCAGCCACTGAACCAGAGCGACATGAATCTGAAATCCATTGTTGTAAGGATAGTAAAGGAAAGTTGCAATCAGACTCATTGCAGGAACCATTAATCCAACTGTGGCACAGATTATGGTCGTTTCAAAAAGAACCGGATGTGTGGTTTTCGGGTCAAAGTTTTTGCAGGCAAGACGGAATGAAAGCGGGTTTCCGTAGACGCATTCCATAAAATAGGCAAAACAGAATTCAACCAGAACTACAGACCAGACCGGCATAACGCGGCCGAATATGTAGATTCCGCCAATTGTTCTTACGGCTGCAAGGACACTGGTTGTTCCCACAGCCTGGCGTAATGAATCTCCATTTACAACATAAATGCTGTAAAAAACATAAGCATGAACGGTAATTACAACTGTGATGAATGCAAACACCATTATCTGAAACTGATTTCTTGGCATAAGACCTCCTTAAGAAACCCCGCGTTAGCGGCATTGCAAGGATGCAATGAATCGCAGTTTTGACGAAGTCAAAATCTGCAACTCAAAAAATTACACGGATGTAATTTTTTGAGCATCCTCCGTAAAAAAGAATTCTTAATGTGCCGTAATCAGATTTACTCGAAGTGCTACTTCAAAACGTGTGTCGTTTGCATTAAGTTATGTGATTATAGCAAAAAAAACTTGTATATGCAAAAGATATTGTGACACAATAGAATCGTACAAGCGGAATGTATCACCTTCTGAAAACGGAAGGTGTTTAGGTAAAACTAGTTCTCTGCACTGGGAAGGAGAATACTAGAGTAACTTGATTTTTAGCAAATTTATGCTATTCTAAGTATTTGAGTCCCCTTTATTGGCACTTTAATACAATATAATTTTAAATGAATCTATGAAAAATCTATTTTCAGTTATACCAGCAGATTTTTTTAAGCCTCTCAATAGTAAATATAAAGACCAATACGCGGATTGCCTCTTAGAAATTTACAATTCGTATAAATCTGAAATTTCATATGGTGTAGACAGAGAATCAGTTGTTTCTACGTTGGTAGAGTATTTTAATACTCGTACTGATGATATTAGCTTTGATGATGATTCCAGTTTTGAAAAAGATTCACGTACAAAAGCGCAGAAAACCATAAATTACTTAAAAGATTGTGGTTGGCTTGATTTTGAAGAAGAGAAAAATTATCAACAAAATGTCGTCCTAACAGAACATGCTGTTCCATTCATAAGAACAATGAATGATGTTATCCGTAATGAAGAAACAGAATACCAGGGACTTATTTCTCAGATTCATGCAGTTCTTCAAAATGAAGATCTTTATTCAAAACCTTATCAGTTTATTCTGAAAAACGTTGTAAACAATACAGAACAATTGGTTTCTAGTCTAAAAAGATTGAATATTTCTATCAAAAAACACATCGATAAACAGACGAAAAATAAAGAATTATCAGATGTTCTGAAATTATTTGCTGATTATAATGCTGAAATTGTTTCAAAATCACTTTATAGATTAAAGACAAGTGAAAATGTTGGTAAGTTCAGGCAGTCTATTAAAATAAATTTAGATAATATGCTCTCTGAACCAAAAATCCTAAAGGATCTTGTTGCAGGATATATGGAAATTGAGCAGGAAACTGATCCAGATATTGCCCAAGATAAGATTATCGAAATGATTATTGATGTTAAATCAGCTTTTGAAAACCTTGATAAAATTATTGAAGATATAGATCGCAAAAATAATCATTACATGAAGAATGCCGCATCCAGAGCGAAATTTGAACTTGCTTCTGGAACCAATCAAGAAGGCAAAATTAATGCAATCTTAAGGTATCTTACTGAGTTTTCTGATGAGGATGAAACGGCCCCAGAGGACTTATTCAATGTTTTTGTACAGAAATTTGTATCAGAAGAATCCATAAAAAAAATTCCAGAAAAGAAAACATACGAAGAAGTGGCAATCATAAATATTGCTGAAACTTTAACTGAAGAAGAAAAGGAATTAAAAAAGAAACTTCTTAAGGATAAACAAATGGCTCGAATATACAGAAAGAAAATCGAAGCATTTGTAATGGAAAAATTAGGCTCCCGACAACTTATAATGGCCTCTGAGATTCCTGTAAATAGTCGAAAAGATTTTGAGACCCTGATATATATAAGATTATTTGGGATAGAGTCCAAGATATATAAGGTAGAGAAAACAAGTCAGCGAATAAAGACTGAGAAATGTGAATTTACTGATTTTGAAATAATAAAGAAGAATGGAGGTGAAAAGAATGTTTGAAAAGCTTGAGATTATTGGTAGCTCAAATTCCCAAAAGGTAAAGTTTTCTAAAGCAGCTAACAATCTTTTAAATCACTGTTTCATTCTAAAGAAAAAAGAAGATACTCGATTAGATTACATTTTCATCAAAGATAACAGAGATCAGTTTGCATTGGTATTTGATCTTTTGGGTTATGACATAAGAATTGATGAAGATATTGGGCTTATTTCAATTTCAAATAGAAATGGTACAGGACGACTTCAGTTTACAAAGTTTGAAAGTATCATGTTTCTAATTCTGAAATTACTATATTTAGAAAAGAGAAATGATCTTTCTACAAATGGAGATAATGTAACCGTTACAATTCAAGAAATACGGGATAAGTACAATGTGCTTAAACTTAAAAACAAACAAAAACTTGATAAAAATTCTGAACGTCAGATTATTGCCTTATTTAAGAGATATAACCTGATAAAGAATTTATCTGCTGACATAACACAGGGTGATACGAGAATTGAAATATATCCTTCGATTATGATTGCAATCCCGAATGAAGGAATTACACATTTATATGAAAGCGTGAAAGACAGACTTATTGAATATGAAGAAGGAGAAGACGATGCAGATACAGACGAAGAAACTGAATAGAGTAAGACTGTTAAACTGGATGTATTTTGGATATGAAACTTTTCCTATAAACCAAGGATCAGTTTTGATTAGTGGTGAAAATGCAGCCGGAAAATCTACTGTGTTAGATGCAATTCAAATGGTTCTTACTGGAAACTCTACAAAATTTAATAAGGCTGCAAATGAAAATTCAGACCGTGATTTAAAAAGTTATGTACGATGCAAAATTGATACAACAGAGAAGACGTATCTTAGACAAGGTAATGTCATAAGTAATATTGCATTAGAGTTTTATGAAGAAAAAGAAAATCGATGGTTTGTAATCGGTGTTCATATTACTTCTGGTAATGAAAACGAAAATCCAGCAAAACGATGGTACATTGAAAATGGACAGTTGGAAGACTTTTCTTTTCTGACAGAAGAAAATAAACCTTCAATGGCTGATGAATTCAGAAATACAGGCGAGAAAGTAAAGTTCATAAAGACTGTAAATGAATATAAAGAGAATCTACGTCATAGATTAGGAAACTTGGAAGATAAGTTCTTCGAAGTAATTTTAAAGGCTCTCGCATTCAGACCTGTTGATAATGTAAAAGATTTTATTAATAGATATGTTCTCACAGAAAAAAACATTGATGTACAATCATTACGAGAAAGTATTGATGTTCTTAATGAATTTGAGCAAACCTTAAAAAAGGCAAAACAGGAACGAGATGTATTAGGTGAAATCTTAAAAAGATTTAATGAAATAGAAGAGAATGAGCATAATAAAGAAGTAAATGATATGCTTATGAAGATTGTAGATAAAGACATTCTTGAAAAATCTAAAGAAGATGGATTAAGCCAAATAAGAATTGATAACCAAAAACTAAAGAATACAATCTCTGAAAAAAATAATATTGAGGAACAACTTAAGCAGGTTAGAGCAAAGTTAATGCAATTGCAGCAAACTTTTGAGAATTCAGATTACAGAAAATTAACTGAAAAGCTTCAAAATTCTATTGATAAACTTTATGAAGAAAAATCCGTCGAAGAAATTAGAAAGCAACAGCTTACAGACTATTTACGATTTTTGAATAATTATCTGAATTTACTTTCCAAAATAAAAGAAATTCCTGTTACTACAGAGGCTGTAAAAAATATTGGACAGAATTTTGATGAAAACCAAAAAATCGAAACTGTTGATAAACTTGAAGCTTTCTTAAACAAAGAGATTGAATCCATTAGAGAAAATAACTACGAAATAAAAAAGGAAAGAGACCTTATTTCGGAGCAAATCTCAAAACTTGAAAATGAAATTAATCTGTTGGAATCACAATCAATTCAATTCCCTGAAGAAACAGAGCGACTTAGAAATTGCATTCAAAAAGAGTTTGAAGAATCAGGTATTGATTCACCAGTTTATATCTTTGCAGAACTCATATCTATTACAGATAAGCAGTGGACAAATGCTATTGAAGGCTATTTAAATACTCAAAGGTTTTATCTTATTGTAGAACCTGAATATTATACGAGAGCTTTGCAAATATATAATGCAAATAAAAGAAGTTACAGTCAGGGGATTATCAATTTTAGGAAATTACCTGAAACTGAACCTGAAAATAATTCTCTAGCTTCCTTAGTAACTACAGAAAACAGATTTGCCAGACGATATGCTGATTATGTGTTAGGAAATGTTATTTGTTGTGAACTGCTGGAAAATCTTGAAAATTATTCATCTGCAATTACAAAAGATTGTATGGTTTATAAGAACTATGTTTCTCGCAAAATTGATCCAAAAATCTATGCAAAACCATATATTGGCAAGGATGCCATTGAAGTTCAATTAAAAAATGCAAAAAATCAACGAAAAGTATTGTTGGAAAAACTTCCTGATTTAAGAATTCAAATTGAGACCTACAAACAATTAGAAGATTCATATAAGCATGTCAATTTTGATATGGTTAAGTCGAATATGGATTCTCCAAATAAACTTGTGTCAGTATGTGAGCGATTAAAAAAAGAACAGGAAGAATTTGATAAGATTTCTAAAAATCAAGATATTATTGAACTGCAGAATCAGATTGCAGCTTATGAAAAGAATGTTGATAATCTTGATTCAAAAAGAGTTTCATTGGTCAAAACAGAAACAATTCTTAATAATTCAATTCAAGATACAGAAAAGCAGCTTTCCGATATTGATGAACAACTTGAAAGTAAGATTGAAGAATTGACAACACTTCAGGATTATCATGCTTCATTATATAAAGAGGCTTTTGATAAGTATTTGGATGCAATGAAGCACGAAGGAATGGAAAAAATTCAGACCAACTACAGCAGACAAAAAGCTGTTTATGATAACAAAGCAAACAGGTTGTTGAACGGTGAAAAAGGATTTACAGGTCTTATTCAGATGCAGAGCAATTATAATTCCACCTTCAGTAAAGATTTCTATTCTGGTTTGGCCGGTTATGAACAATACAAGGCACAGTCTGATAAGCTAAACAACGTTGAAATTGTTCGAACAGAGGAAACAATTCGTGTATCCCGTGAAAAATGCGAAGATATCTTTAAGAATGAATTCCTGTCTAAAATGAAAGAATCTATAGAAAGTGCCAGATATGAATTTGATAACCTCAAAAAAGCACTTAAAGATATAAATTATGGAGAAGATACTTATAAATTCATTCTTACTCCTAATAGTCAGAAACGAAATCTGTACAATATGATTATGGCTGATGATAATTTGGGAACATCAAACCTTTTTTCTGGAAATTTTGAAAGCCAATACAAAGATGAGATTGATGAATTGTTTACAAAAATTAAAGCAGGAGATTCTAGCGATCAAGCTGTTCGGGAATATACAGATTATCGAACTTATCTTGATTATGATATTGAAATTACAAAGAAGAATGGTACCGTTCAGAAACTTTCAGCAAAGGCAAAAAGTAATAGTGGAGGAGAGTCACAGGTTCCTTTCTATGTAATTATGGCAGCATCTCTTAATAATATATATCAGAACAAGAATTCTGTTCGATTATTAATGCTCGATGAAGCCTTTAATAATATGGATGAACAACGTATTGCCAGTGTTATGAAGTTTTTTAATCAACTTCAATTCCAGACAATTCTTGTTGCACCTTCTCCAAAGATTCAGGATATAGAAGAAAATGTTGATTCAGTCCTTACTGTAATGAGGGAAGACACGATAAGTTTTGTGGAGGATTTCAGATATTATGGCGAATAAAATAGAACAAAAACTTCTGAACGCATTGCTTGATTCTTATGAAAAAAGTAAAACTTTTATTGGAGAGAATAAAAATCAGCAGGCGTTTAGGATTCAGATTTCTAAATTATTTCCCAAATATGATGATGATTCAGAATATGAATTTTACAAAGAGATAAATACAGCATTAGCGAATCTGGAAACAAAGGGATTTGTTAAATTACAGAAGGAAAAAAGCGGAAAAGTTAAAACTGTTTTATTAGAACTTTCTAAACTCTCTGAAGTTTATGAATTTATAAAAAGAACTCCAAAATTTGAAACTAATAATAGCTTGCAAAATATTTGGAATAATTTTGCAGATATAGATTTTTATATTTATAAACCTTTATCAGATTACTTGTTAGAACAAAAAAATAACCTTTCCAAAAATAAGAATATTAGTTTCTTTGATGGGGATATAAAGGAATATAAAAACTTATTGTCCGCAGTTAAAGCAGTTTTAGAAAACAAAGATGAAATATTTATTCGTGAATTGTCTGTCAAACTGTTTAATGATTCAAAAAAACTTGAAACAATAGAATCTCAGATTCGTTCATTTTTGTACAGATATGGCGAATATGATGATAAAGATACAGTCCTTGAAGAACACAACATATTAAAGACTCCAACTTATGTTATGGTAAAAGGAAAGGGCATATTGAATTTTGGACAGACTATTGATTTATCCAAAATTGACGGTGATATTGGACTATCTACTAAAACCCTAAATCAATTATGTTCAGTAGATTTGCAGGGAGCAGAAGTTGTAACGATTGAAAACCTTACTAATTTCCATAAATTCCAACCGAACAATCAACTTGTAATTTACCTTGGTGGTTTTCACAATTCTATAAAGCGGGATTTTATTAAGCGTGTGGATTACTGTAATCCGGGAACAAAATTTTTCCATTTTGGAGACATCGATGCAGGTGGATTTTACATTCTTGAACATTTGATTAAAAAAACAGGAATAGCTTTTATTCCTCTTAATATGAATATCGAAACCTTGAAGAATCATAAAACATACTGGAAGCCATTATCTGAAAATGATAAATCGAGATTAAAAAAAATACTGGAACTGGCACCTGAACATAAAGATGTTCTTCTATTTATGCTCAATAATAATTGTAAATTGGAACAGGAAGCAGAAATCCTAAGTTAAGCAACATTTTTTAAGGAAAGAGCTTGTTGTGTGAAATTGTTCTGTAGAGGTCAGTTTTGTCACAAAAGATTTTATTTCATCATCAGATAAGTATCTAAAAGGAACTGTCCTTCGGTGATTTTTTCTTCATCAAAAAGTTCCCTAAGTTCTGCTTCTTTGTTGAAAATCTTCTCATACAAATCTACCAGTTATAGGCGTCTTCAAGGCAGTAGTAGGGAGTGTGCATCATGTGCTTCCCATGTCGCTCCATTGCTCCACTTCGTTCCGCAACTTAGGGGGCTCCCAGCACTAACGCAAGGCAAGGTGATGCAGGTAAAACTGTTTCTTACAGACACCAAAAATGTGCTACAATAAAAAGGTATGATAGCAAATTTCATCACAGGCAGTCGGATTATTTTTAGTCTTGCAATGTTAAATTTCCCGGTCTTTTCTGCAGGTTTTTACTTCTGCTATATGCTGGCTGGATTTACAGATATGATTGACGGAACAATAGCCCGTAAACTTGGAACAGAAAGTATGTTCGGAAAAAACTTTGATACCATTGCAGATATTGTTTTTGTCGCATCGGCAGCCTATAAACTTTTTCCAGAATTTATAATACCCTGGGTAATCTGGCTTTGGATAAGTATAATCGCAGTGATTAAAATCATAAACATAATTTTGGGGTTCGTGAAAAAGAAAAAATTTACAGCGGTTCATTCCCTGGCAAACAAAGTTACTGGTGCAGTTCTGTTCCTGTTGCCGCTAACATTGACCGTTCTGGATATAAGATATTCTTCAATTCCTGTGTGTATGATTGCAAGTTTTGCTGCTATACAGGAAGGATATTTAATTTTTCGCTGCGGTTCTGCCGGCGGGAATGAAAGAATTTCAAAAAACTCTGTCTGAAATAGGGTCAGAGTTTTTATTTACAATTTACTTTTTCAGGAGGAGAAAAAAATGCCAAGAGCAAGAAACAAAGAGGATTTATTACAGTTTTCAGAAGAGAATTATTCGAAGCTTTTGAAAATGATTTCTGCCATGAGTGAAAATCAAATGTCTACAGAGTTTGATTTCTCGGATGATGCAGGCAAAAAGGAAGCCCACTGGGGACGGGATAAAAATGTTCGTGATGTTTTGATTCACCTGTATGAGTGGCATCAGCTTTTGATTAAGTTTGTTGAACACAATACGGCGGAAGAAAGCAAGATAGCCTTTTTGCCACCAGAGTATTCCTGGAAAACTTATGGTGAAATGAATGTAATGCTGTGGAAGCGTCATCAGGGAACAGACCTGGAAACTGCAAAGAAAATGCTGGCAGAAAGTCACCGAAAAGTGATGGAGATGGCAGCGTGCTTTACCAATGAAGAACTGTTCACAAAAAAATATTACAACTGGACGGGAACTACGGATTTAGGCGCCTATTTTGTAAGTACCTGTTCCAGCCACTATGAATGGGCAATCAAGAAGATTAAAGCCCATTGCAAGAAGACGCGCTAGGGAGAGTAGTGGCGCCTGGCGTTGGTAAGCAGCTTTGCTGCGTCCAATGTAGCGACAGCGGAACCACGAATAGCCCGACCCTATTAAAATCGAAAATGCGTTAAGAAAAATTGCGAAAACTTGGAGCAATTTTTTAGCATTTACAATTTTAATGGGAAGCGCCCAAAATGACAAAATTGTCTAAATCCCTGTTAAATAATGATTTAGATAACTTTTCATTGTGCTTTATTTTGCAAAAAAAACTAGTAAAAAAAGTATTGGGTCTTTTTTTATATTTATTGTTCATCTATAAAAATTTAAAAGAATATTTTATAATAAATCAAAGGTTGTTTTATTATGTCTAGTAATTTTAATGAAAATACTCGCGTTCAAGTTCCGGCTGCATTGCATCTTTGTAAGCTTGGTTATACATATCTTGATAAAATAGAAAAATATGACCATAGTACAAATATTCTTACAAACATTTTTCTTTCTCAGCTTGCTAAACTAAATCCATCACTTTCAGAACAAGACTGTAAAAACTATCTCACTAAACTTATTGGCTGTCTTAATAATGAAGACCTTGGAAAAGAATTCTATTCTTACCTTTCAACAAAATCTGGAATTCGCTTAATTGATTTTGATAATCCAGAAAATAACACATGGCATGTAACAACTGAGTTTACATGTGAAAATGAAGATACAAAAGATAATTTCCGTCCAGACATAACTTGTTTTATAAACGGACTTCCACTTGCTTTTATCGAAGTAAAGAAACCTAATAATCACGAAGGAATGAAAGCAGAGTTCGATAGAACAAATGCTCGTTTTAAGAATAAAGCTTTCAGAAGATTTTTTAACATCACACAGTTGATGATTTATTCTAATAATCAGGAATATGATAACAACAACCGAGTTCCAGTTCAGGGAGTCTTCTATTGTTGTACAGCAAAAGAAAAAGCATTTTATAATGTTTTTCGTGAACAGGATAAAAACTTTGTCGCAAACTATCCTTATGAACAGATTACTGATAACATTGTAAAAGAAGTATGTCGCCACAGAAACTGTCAGGCTCTTCCTTCACTTCCAGAGTTCTCTACTAACTGTAAAATTGATACTCCAACAAACCGTATCCTTACATCTATGTTATGTAAAGAACGAATTCTTTTCCTGCTTCGTTATGGTTTTGCTTATGTAGAAAGAACCATCGAACTTGAAAATGGTGAAAAAACAACAGAGCTTCAAAAACACATTATGCGATATCAGCAGATGTTTGCTTCACTTGCAATCCGCAGAGCTTTGGACAAAAGAATAAAAAGTGGAATCATCTGGCATACACAAGGATCTGGAAAAACAGCACTTGCTTATTACTCTGTAAAAAGTCTTACAGATTATTTTGCAAATAAAAATATAGCTGTAAAGTTCTATTTTATTGTAGACCGTATTGCTCTTATGGAACAGGCAATAGACGAATTTGCAAGCAGAGGTCTTAATGTTCGTTCTGCTTCCAGCCGAGATGAACTTATGGCAGATTTCCGAAGCAACAACCTTGTAGAGAATAAAGAAGGTGCTTTGGAAATAATGGTCGTTAATATTCAGAAGTTTATAGAAGACCACACTCCAGTAAATATTGAAAACTCATATAACACAAAACTTCAGCGCATTTTCTTTATTGATGAAGCTCACCGTGGATACAATCCAGCAGGTTCATTCCTTGCAAATCTTTTGGAAGCAGATAAAGATGCAATAAAGATTGCAATGACAGGTACTCCTCTTCTTCATGAAGAACGTGAAAGCTGGCGTGTATTTGGCGACTATATTGATACATATTACTACGACAAATCAATCGCAGACGGTTACACACTCAAACTTATGCGTGAGCCAATTCAAACAGTTTACAAGGAAAAGCTTACCGCAATTCTTGATGAACTTGCTGGAAATGTAGAAGTCAAAAAATCAGATATTGATAGAGATAAAATTATAGAGCATGAAAAATATTTAGATGCTCTCATTGATTATATTATTGATGATATTCGTAAGTTTAGAATTGAAAAAGCTGATAACACTGTTGCTGCAATGGTTGTTTGCAAGACAAACCAGCAGGCACGAAACTTCTATGACCTTTGGTGTAAGCGTTATGATGAAGCAAAGAAATATGAAGAAATGAAGCTTGCCGGAACTTACGATCCTATGAAAGCTCCAAAAATCGAAAAACCATTGCTTGCAACTTTGATTCTTCACGATGAAGGCGATAAAAAAGAACGAAAGGAATATATCGAAGAATTCAAAAAGAAACAGACTATAGATGTAATCATCGTAAACCAGATGCTTCTTACAGGTTTTGATGCACCTCGCCTTAAAAAACTTTATCTTGGTAGAAAACTTGATGGGCATGATTTGCTTCAGGCACTTACTCGTGTAAACCGACCATATAAAGATTTCAAGTATGGTTATGTAGTAGACTTTGTTGATATAAAAGAAAACTTTGATTCTACAAATGACCGCTACTTAAAAGAACTGAACCGTACAAACGATGCAGCAGAAACGGGCGAAGACCTTTCTGTTGGAACTGCAGTAATAGAGAGTGAAGAAGAAATCAATCAGAAAGTTCAGGAAATCAAAAATGTTCTCTGGTATTACGATGTTTCAAATCAAGAAGAGTTCCGCATCCAACTGGACAGCATAGAAGACAAAAATGTTTTGTATGAACTTCGCTCAACTCTTGATGATGCAAAATCTCTTATAAACAGAATTCGTTCTAGCGGAGATTCTGAACTATCTGAAAAAGTTCGTAATATGCTTCCAGGCACAATCCCAACTTTAATCACAGAAGTAACACATCGTATTGAACGCATCAATATGTTGGAAGGTAATGACCATAAAGATGATGTAAGCGGAATCATTAATCTTGCTTTGAGTGAGATTGATTTTAGTTTTATAAAAGGTATACCTGAGGAACTTGCTATTGTAATCAATGATCTAAAGGATAAATTCGAAAGAGTTCAGCGAGAATTTGAAGGTAACTTCGACCAGAAAGAAGCAAAATATGTAATTCTCGCAGATGAATTCCGTGCTTTTTTCCGCAAAAAAGGATTTGTTCCTGCAAATGTAAAAGAAGCAAAAGAAGAAGTTCATTACATGGATGAAGTAATGGCTAAGATTAAAGAAATCAATGCCAGAAACAATATGCTTAAAAAGAAATACAACAATGACGAAAAATTTGTTCGTATTCAAAAGCGTATTCAGGAAGAAAATAGTTCTCGTGCAAAACCAATAATCTCATCTAATGAGATGACCTTGTGCGAAAATCTTTATGAAATGAAATGCCTTATAGATAGTTACGTTGATTTGAATCCTCATATTGTTCAGCCAAGCAGTGAAGCTAAGTTTAAGCAAGATGTTATGAGTAACGTAAGTAAAAAGCTTTTTGCTCTTGGAATTCAGGCAGCAATCGATGACAAAAAATATTTAACAAACTTAATATCAAATGAATATATCCATCAGTACGAGACTTACAGTTGCTAATTTGATACTATATTGATGAATGGGAGACATCATGGCAGACACAGAACTTAACGCAAAAACAATTGCCCTTATTGATTCATTAAAAACAACAACCGGAGAATACGGTCTTGCAAATGGCGGAAGTGAATACCGCATAATTACAGAAATATTTCTTTATAAATTCTTCAATGATAAATTCGGTTACGAAGCAAAAAATATAGACAGCCCATATAAAGACAGACTTGTAAAAGCAGAAAAATGGGACGCAGAATATGATACCTTTAACGAAGATGAAGTAGAAGATTTATTTACATATCTTCCAGGAAATGTACCTCGCTTAAAGCCTCATCAGACTTTGGCTCATCTTTATAATGCCTCTGGAAATGGTGATTTCTCAACTTTACTTGATTCCACACTTATTGAAATATCAAGCCTTAACTCAGAAACATTCTCTGTAACAACATCCGGAAAAACAAAAGTACAGATTTTCTCTGCAATCACAACAGAAGTAAAAGATACAACAAAGCGAGACAACTTTGCCCGTTCTCTTATGAGTGCAGTTGCAAGCTTTAACTTTGAATCTGTATTTAATGAAAAGTATGACTTCTTCAGCGGAATCTTCCAGTATTTGATTAAAGACTATAACAATGCTGGCGGCGGAAAATATGCCGAATATTACACACCTCGCGAAATTGCAACTGTAATGGCAATGCTTCTTCTTGAAGACAACAAAGAATACAAAGGTGCAACTTGTTATGACCCATCTGCTGGAACAGGAACTTTGTTGATGGCACTTGCTCACCAGATTGGAGAAGACCGCTGTTCAATTTACAGCCAGGATATATCAGATAAATCAAGCGAAATGCTTCGACTTAATCTTATCCTTAATAATCTTGTAGGCAGTCTTCCTAATGTTGTTCAGGGAAATACTCTTTTAGAACCATTCCATAAAGAGCCTGATGGAACACTTAAAAAGTTTGATTTTGTAGTTTCAAATCCTCCTTTCAAATTAGACTTTCCAGAATATCAGGAAAAACTTGCCAGTGATGGAGTCCGCTTTTGGGCTGGTGTTCCAAATAAAGTAAAGACTGTAGATCCAAATAAACCAAAAATGGCAATCTATACATGTTTTATTCAGCACGTAATTAACTCCTTAAAAAGTACAGGCCGTGGTGCAATTGTTGTGCCTACAGGATTTATTACAGCAAAATCAGGCGTAGAAAAAAATATTTTACAACGTATTGTAGATGATCACATTATTTTTGGTGTAGTAAGTATGCCAAGTAATGTTTTTGCAACAACAGGAACAAATGTAAGCGTTCTATTTTTTGACCGTACTGAAAAGAAAGATGACGACAAAGTCATTCTTATTGATGCGTCAAAACTTGGAGAAGAATATAAGGAAGGCAACAACCAAAAACGCCGTTTACGACCAGAAGAGATTGAAAAAATTGTAAAGACTTTCCGTAATAAAGAAACTGTTGAAGATTTTAGTGTTGCTATTACTTACGATGCAATCAAAGAAAAAGGCTATAGTCTTAGTGCAGGACAGTATTTTGATATTAAAATTGACTATGTTGATATTTCTGAAGAAGAATTTAACAAGAGAATTGCAGAAAAAAAAGAAACTCTAAAAAATCTATTTGCAGAAAGTGCTGATTTGGGAAGTGCAATTCTTAAAGATTTAGAAACATTGGAATTCCATGAGGATGTGAAATAATTTGTCCGTTTCAGTAATGCAACAAATGGAGTTTATAATGCAGAAAGTAAAACTACACGATATATGCACATTAGAACGAGGAAGTTCTCCTAGACCTATTCAAGATTATATAACCACAGCAAAAGATGGTGTAAACTGGATTAAAATTGGCGATACAAATCCGAATGAAAAATATGTAAACAAAACCGCAGAAAAGATTACAAAAGAAGGTGCAAAAAAATCTAGAAAGGTTGAAATTGGAGATTTCATCCTTTCTAATTCAATGTCATTAGGCCATCCATTTATTATGAACATAAATGGATATATTCATGATGGTTGGTTTGTGCTTCATCCTGATTATAAAAAAGTTAACCGAGATTTTTTATATTATTCCTTATTATCTGATTATGTGCAGACTCAGTTTAAAGGAACTTGCACAGGTTCTGTTGTAAAAAATATTCGAAGTGAATTAGTTAATGATTTAGATATTTTTCTACCTGATATTACAGAACAAAAACGTATTTCTAAAGTCCTTTCAACTATTGACCGCAAGATTTTCGTTAATCGTGAGATAAACAGGAATTTAGCGTAACTTGTCCGTTCATAAGAAGAGGAAGAAGATTATCGCGAAGTTCTATTAATTCATTTATCTCCCTTTCGGTTTTAAGAATATGTTTCATAATTCTTTCTATTTTTTCGTCAAATCTCTGCAGTATTTTTATATCAGGAACTAATGTTGGTAATGTTTTTAAATAATCGGTTTTCAAATTTTTAAAAATACTTCCAGATGCGAGATACAGCAAATTATATCTTACCATTTTAATAACATAGAAAAGATAATATTTATAATATGAGTCATATTTATCTAAAATAAGCCAACCATCATGTACACATGCATTTAACTCTACAAATTTTGGTATGCCAGGAGTAGCGCTATTAGATACTATCAGTGTATCTGGCTTTACACTTACACTTTTCTTTTTTCCTTCTGGAATAATACAATCTTTTATTTTCAGTAAATACGGGCTTTCTATATCTTCTGTTGCATCAGAAATTTTTATCCATGGTATACCTGTATTTGTTGTATCCATATAGGCTTCAATTGGTCTAGGAGAAGCTCCTCGACTTATATTACATATGTTTTGCATTTCAAAACAATTCCATCCAGCTGGAATATCTCGTTTCAAAATTTCATTCCATACCATTTTACCACCAGAAGATTTGTACGGTTTACCATCTTCGTTTGGAAAATCAAACTGTAAAAACCAGTAATCGTAAATCTGTTTTGCTAACTCTTCTAAATTCCTGTTTATCTCTTATTATTCATCTTTATAATACTATTTTCGCGAGATTCAATTTTACCACAAGAAATTCTAAATATATTTCAACGAAAGTAATGAAAAACTAACTACTATTACTTCATAATCCCCAAAAGAAACTTTAAGTCACCACTTTAAGTAAACCTCACATAAACATGAGTTCGGACAACTATTACTAGGTTGAAAATTCCCAAATTCTGTGATAAATTCAAAATATCTTGGCAAAAGGTCAATGTTTTTACTTATTTGGTCTTATCTGAACTAATACCCAGAGTGTTTTTTTAGTGTTTATGGCGTAATGGACCAAGACTACCCAAGCGAAACCTTCCGCGTCCTCAAAGAAAGCGAAATCACCAAATACGGCGAATACAGGACACAACGGCTTGTCCTGGAAGCTTGTGATAGGGTGGAGTAGGGAGGGGAAATGAATGAGTAAACAAAGTAATATTTTTTATCGCGGAGATTTTGATTCTTTTAAAGTTAAAAGTTTACGAAAATCGATTACAGAATCTGTAGTGCAATTTTCTGTAGAAGATTCGGCTTACCCCAGAATAAAAATCTTTATGTCTCATAAACATAGTGATTTAGAAGATTTAAAAGGAGTAATTGGTTTTTTAGAAAAAAATTATAATATTTCCATTTATATAGACGGGAATGATTCTAAAATGCCAAAAGTTACTTCTGTTAAAACTGCAGAAAAAATAAAAGAGAAGATAAATCTATGTGATAAATTTATTTTATTAGCAACAAATGATGCTATTCATTCAATATGGTGCAATTGGGAATTAGGATATAGTGATGCCAAAATCTGGCAAAATTGCAATCTTCCCTATGAATGATACGGATTTATCTGACGACGATTATTCCGGAAATGAATACATGGAATTATATCCAAGTATTGTTTATAGAGATGGAACAACAAAATATAAAGGAAGTCAAAACTATATAGAAAAAGGGCTCTATGTACGAAATAAATCAGAATTTGGTGGTTATGAAATAGAACCTTTTGAAGAATGGCTAGACAGGAGATAAACATGATAGATAAATCTATAAAAAACGAACTAAAAAAAAGTTTATTAAATAATAAACTCTGCATGTATATTGGTTCTGGTTTTTCTATTCCGTGTAGACTTCCAGACTGGAAAGAATTAATGAGACCTCTTGCAGAATCTATTGGTCTCGATATAGATAAAGAAACAGAGTATATGCAAATTGCACAATACTATGTAAATGAAAAAAATAGACATGAATTAAATGAAATAATAAGGGAAAAGTTCAATCTAAAAAATAAAATTACAGAGAACTCAGAAAATCATAAATTGTTGGCTTCTTTATCTTTGCCAGAAGTATGGACAACAAATTATGATAATGCTATTGAAAATAGTTATGACGAGTTAAATATTGATTTTGATTTAAAAGTTAAAAAAGAAGACCTTTCTTATGGGATAAATAAAAAGTTGCAGATTTATAAAGTTCATGGATCATATAATGAACCAGATGAATGTATCGTAACCCAACAAGACTATGAAGATTTGTATGATAAAAAGAAATATTATATTGAAGCTTTAAAAGTTTCACTAATACAAAAACAATTCCTTTTTATGGGATTTAGTTTTAAAGATCCGGATATTCGCTTTATCCTTGCAGAATTAAGAAGAGCAGAAATACAAAAGAGAACTCATTATTGGATAACTTATGATAATCCTAAATGGAAAAAATATGATAAAAATAAGCAAAATATCTTTATAAAAGATCTTGAAAAAAATTATGGAATTTGTCCTATTAGAATTTCAAATTGGAATGAATTGACAGACTTGCTTAAAGACTTGAATAAGTATAAAAATCAGAAATCGGTTTTCATTTCTGGAGCCTTAGCCGAACCATCTCCAGAACAAGGGCAATTTCTGGAAACATTATCTTCTAGTTTAATAAAAAATGAACTATCAATAGTCTCTGGATATGGTTTAGGGGTAGGCAGTCAGATTATTACTGGTGCGTTAAATGAAATTTATGAAAATCACAAGATTAGTTCTGATTATTTAAAATTACATCCATTCCCTCAAAATGTGTCTGATCCAGCAAAGAGAAAAGAATTGTGGAAGAAATACCGAACAGATATGTGCATAGAAGCAGGATTTCAAATTATAGTTTTTGGAAATAAGAAAGATCCTTCTGATGAATCTAAACGTATTAATTCTCCTGGCATACAGGAAGAGTTTGAAATTGCTGTTGATAATCAATTATTTATTATTCCAGTTGGATCTACTGGATATAAGGCAGAAGAAATATGGGACTTAATGAATAAAGATTTGGATAAATATGGTTATACGAGCAAAAAATTAAAAAAATTTTTTGGAGAATTAAAATCTATTGATTATAACTCTCCAAAATTAATCGAAACAATAAATAAAATTATAAGAGAGGTATGTAATGAGTAGACAGGTATTTTTTAGTTTTGAGTACAACAAAGATGTTTGGCGTGCTGGGCAAGTACGAAATATGGGAAAAGTAGATAATTCTTCAACTTTTTCAGATAATGATTGGGAAGAAGTAAAGTCTAAATCTGATGAAAATATAAAGAAATGGATAAATGCTGAAATGGACAAACGTTCTTGTATTGTTGTTCTTATAGGATCAACAACTTCAACAAGAAAATGGGTTAAATATGAAATTGAACAAGCTTATAAAAAACATAAAGGTCTTGTAGGAATTTATGTACATAACTTGAAAGATCATGATGGTAACCAGACAGACAAAGGTTCTAATCCATTTTATTCATTGTTCACAGAAGATGGAGAACGTCTATCGAATTATGTAACTTGTTTTGATTCAATATATTCAACAAGTAAATATGTTTATGAAGACATTGAAGAAAAAATAGAAGACTTAATTGAAGAAGCAATAAAAAATGCGGGAACATATTAAACTAAATAAATGGAAACTTTATGACCATACAAGAAGAAATCCAAAACGGTGAAAGCCGCACATTAGAATACAAAGCAACTCTTCCTCATGATTCACAAAAATGGATTAAAACCATTGTTGCCTTTGCAAACGGAGCAGGTGGCAAGTTTGTTCTTGGTGTAAACAATCAGCGCGAATTTGTAGGGCTTGAAAAATCTGTGGACTTGTTTGAGTTAAAGGACAATATTGCAGATACAATCGGCCAAATGTGTGAACCTCAGATTATGTTCGACATTACAGCCGAGATGGTGGACGATGCCCAGCTTTTGATTGTCAATGTTTTTCCAGGAAACGCAACCCCTTATTTTATTAAATCCCTTGGAAAAGAAAATGGCACATTTATACGTCTTGGAGCAACAACCCGCAATGCAGACTGGACTGCTTTGGAGGAACTTTCTAACCGTGGCCGCCATGTTTATTATGATGAGTTTGCCTGTCCTAGTGTGAAGGTTGAGGATGAAGACATAAAATATCTTTGTAGGGATTTTTCTGAGCGTGCAGAACGTAAGATTACAAGAAAAGATTTGGAGAATCTGAATCTTATAATCGGCAATAAAAAGGATACAGCGACTAATGCCTATGCAATTCTTTTGGGAAAGCATGATTATACTTCCCGCATTCAGTGCGCCAGATTCCGCGGAATAGAGCGTGTTGATTTTCTTGATAAGAAAGAATACGAAGGTCCTCTTTGTGAACAGATTGACGAAGCTTATAAGTTTGTTTTGAATTATCTGAGTATGGCTGTAGAAATTGACGGAATTGTTCATAAAGAAAAATATGAACTTCCACATAAAGCTATTCGAGAGTTGATTATCAATGCGGTAATACATCGTAATTATCAAATAAGTTCTAGTGTACAAGTTGCAGTTTATGATGACCGTGTTGAAATTTCTTCGCCAGGTACTATTTATGGTTCTCTAACATTGGAAGAGGCAATGGAAGGTCGTTCATCAATTCGTAATAAAACTCTTGCTCGAACCTTAGAAAAAATAGATATTCTTGAAGGTTGGGGGTCTGGATTAAAACGCATTTTTTCACAATGTGAAGAGTATGGCATTCCTTATCCTGTATTTGTTGAAATTGGAGATATGCTCAGAGTCAATTTTTATCGTCCGTCATACAAAAATACCGGCGATAAATCGGCGATAAAACAAGATATTGGCGATAAATCGGCGATAAAACAAAGTATCGGCGATAAATCGGCGATAAATTATAAAGAAAAAATTCTTGAATACTTAGAAGAACATGCAGAAGCTCGTACACAAGAGATCTCTTTATACATTGGTTTAAAGCTTTCTCGTACAAAAGATTATCTTTCTGAGCTTGTGGAAGAAGGGAATATTATTGCTAACGGTGCTAATAAGAATAGAACATATTCTTTGAAAAAGTAGGGCCATGCAAAACCTTGGAAAGATTGTACCAGTGATGCCGAATTTAGTGTTTATGAAGAATAGCCCGACCCTATTAAAATCGGAAATGCGTTAAGAAAAATTGCGAAAACTTGGAGCAATTTCTTAGCATTTAGGGTTTATTACAAACCCTAAAAACGGCGAAGTCAAGGCTTTAAGCGTTAGCGTGCCTTGACTCGACGTATTTACAATTTTAATGGGGAGCGCCCAAAATAACAAAATTGTGCATAAAATGTCAGGAATGGAATTTTTTTGTCTGCTAATCTGTAATCACAACAGAGAGGTTTTGCCATCCCGGCAAACAAGTAAGGAAAAGCAAATGGACTGGATTACGGGAATTCAAAAAGCAATTGATTACACAGAAGACCATCTTGAAGATGTGATTGATTTTGAAAAAGTGGCGGAAGAGGCCTGTTCGTCAAGTTTTCAATTTCAAAGGATTTTTACAGCTCTTTGTGGAATCAGTCTTGGTGAATATATCCGTAACAGACGGCTTTCAAGGGCAGCAGAAATTCTTGCAAACAGCGATGCAAAAGTCATTGATGTGGCATTCAGATTCTGCTACGAAACTCCAGAAAGTTTTACACGAGCCTTTACACGTTTTCATGGAATTACTCCCAAGGAAGCAAAAAGGGGAGGGCGAGTAAAATCTTTTTCTAAACTCTCTGTAAAATTAGTTTTAACTGGAGGCAGTTCTATGGATTACAGAATTGAAAAATTGGATGCATTTAAGGTTTTATGTAAACGCACAAATGTTAAGAAGCCCATGGGGGTGGAAAATGACGCCGTGAAAGAAATTACAGATTTTTGGGCTGAATGTGGAAAAAACGGCACCACTGAAAAAATCATCAGTTATTTTCCTAATAAGAAAATCAAAGGCTTGTTGGGAATAAGTTTTTCCAGCGAATTGAACGGCAATAAGTTTCCTTATGGAATCGGCGTTGAGTATGACGGAAGGGAAATTAAAGATGCAGATCTTGAAATTGTAGAAATTCCTGCTCACACTTTTGCGGTTTTTACCTGCAAAGGAAAAATGCCAGAAGCCTTTAACCAGGTTTATAAAAAAATCGTGTCGGAATTCTTTCCTCAGAGCACAAAATATGAATACGGCTGGGGTGTTGAACTGGAAGTTTATCCGTCACAGGATATTTCAAACCCTGACTACACCTGCGAAATCTGGATTGCGGTAAAGGAAAAATAAAACTTATATGCTGGCAATCAACTACAATTAAAGCTGCAGTTGATTGCCGTTTTTTTTGCCTGAAGGAAGTTATGTTTTTGGCAAAAGAGCAGGGAACATACCAGAATCTTTTAAGGTCTTTTCAAAAGCACAAAAAGAATATGCTGAAGAACGAAAAGCCCAGAACAGAAATTTGAAAAATACGGCTAAATCTTTCTATTTTCAATATTACTGCACATTTTCTGAATTTCGCTTTTAATTTCCTTGAAAATTTCTTCTGGTTCCAGCAAGGTTAAGCGGCTTCCAAAGCTTAAAAGATAATCTACGAGCCATGGCATTTTGTGAACTGTCATAGTGAGGATTTTTGTTTGCTGGGAGTCGTCTTCAATGGAATCTGCCTTAAAGTCGTCTAGGATACGGGAAAGGTCTTCATTGCTGACTCTCATTTTTAAGGTTACAAGTGGCGCGGATTCTTCGGTGTAGCCTTTGTATTCTTTGTCTTCGAGTTTTGTGAAAAATGAGTTCTGAACATTTTGGAAAAGCGTTTTCAGATTCATCATTCGGCTCAGCTTGAAATAATGATTTTCTTTTTTTGTTTCGCAATATCCGTAAAGATACCAGGCTTGCCCGCGAAAAACAATTTTCCATGGATGAACTGTGCGGTTTGTACAAAATCCATCCCTAGGAAAATAATCAAAGGTGACCGTTTTGCCGTCGATTACGGCTTTTTTAAGGAGCGAGAAATGTTCCCTGATTTCTTCCATTTTTGGATTCCACGGAGAAAAATCTACTTCAATCCAGTCGGTGTTTTTATCTGAACTTACAAGATTCCGAAATTTTGCCACAGTAGAATTTGTCTGTCCGCTTAGGGCATTTAGGGCATTCAGGCTGGAAAGGATTTCTTCTTTTTCGGCATCTGTAAAAACGGTTTTGTCCAATGCATATTTTTCGCTTACATGGATTCCGCCGCCTTTTCCTTTTGTTGAATAGACGGGAACTCCCGCAAGGTTTAAGGCATCAACCCATCTGTAAATGGTTCTCTGGCTTACGCCAAAGTGTTCCGCCATTTCCCCTGCGGTCACCTGCCTTTTTTCGAGAAGAATGTATGTCAGTTCAAATAAATTTTCTGTCTGCACGGTTATTTTTTTGAAAATCAGTTTTTCAGCTGTTTTCTATCTGCCTAATTGCTGCATTAACGCAAAGAAATATTCAGCTCTTCCTGTCTTAAAATAATTATACCACGCTTCCAAAGCTTTTTCTGAAAAAACATTCAATCGTTCCATTATGAGTTTTGTCCACAAAAGACTTCCAGTGGCTCCAGCAGTGATAAGATTTTTATCTGCAACAGCAGGGGAGTCAACATAAAATTCAGTTCCTTTATATTCTGGAACGAACATTTCAAGAAAACCTTTGCCATTGCTTGTGTGGTGCTGGTGATCGAGCAGTCCTTTTTTTGCAAGAGCAACGGTCACACCGCAAATTGCACAGACTGTTCCATTTGCATTTAGAATCTCAACGGATTTTTCCAGAACCTTGTTGTTGCTTTCATCGTTCCAGGTGTCTGCTCCAGGCAAAATCAAAACTGTTTTTTCATCAATGGAAATATCATCCGCAAGGCAATCTGGCGTAACTGCCAAACCGCCCATTGTTCTTGCAGTTTCTTTTGAAGCAGAAATATATTTCAGACTAATTTCTTCCGCATCTTTTTTGAAGAAGCGCCTGCTGTTCAGTTCCGCACAAAGGTGACCGATTTCCCAGTCAGCAGTTGTATTAAGTAAATAAATATAGACTTTTCGCATGGTTTCTTTCTTATTTTATTGCAATGTAGATGAAAATTGTTCCATTCTTGCCGTCGCAGTCTTCCTGATATTCTTCAAAGTCTCCTGTAAAAGTTCGTTCAAGGGGAGTGTTCCAGATTGCACCCCATGATTCTGCAACAGCTTTCTGAACGTCGCCTTTCACAACAAATTTTGCGTATTTTCCTTTTGGAATGATTTTTACAGTTGTTTCAGCATCCTTATTTTTTTCTGCTGCTGATTTTTCAATTTCACATCCTGCAAGAACTGTGTAGTCGCCGTTCTGCTGGTAATCGCAATACAGCCCGATGCATTTTCCGTTTACACGGCCTGTCATTTTCTCTACAGTTCCCGAATAAAGCTTCTGCCAGAGCTGTCCGATTTTTGATCCCATATCTGGTGAAGCGTTGTTTGTAACTGTTGCAATGCCAATAACAGTTTTTTCTTCCATTTCAATAATTTCGTAGTTCATAATAACTCCTGTGTGATTGATTTATGGCTTTATTATAAAGTTATTAATATGACAAGAGTTTGTCATATTATAAAAAATATCTGCGAAATCTGGATTGCGGCAAAGGAAAAATAAAACTATTGTTACTGACTGCTACAGTGGAAAAACTCCAATGTTTCCTTGGAGTATTCCTTCAGTAAAATGCGAATACAGGAGAAATCAACCAGCAGAGTATTAAGGAAAGATGTCCGTTTTTCAAGTAATTTCACTTCAGGTAGACAGAATGCACTTGCTGTACAGTATATATATTACTAGTTATAATCTAAATTCTGTCTACCTATACACTATATCTAGCGTATTTTGAGTATATCACACTATTAACACGCTAAATATAGTGTCAAAACACCATGTTTAGCGTAATTCTGCCAAATCAATCCCTTTTTCAGCAAAATAAGCTTCACATTCTGCAGTAAATCCAAGGCGTATATACGTAGCTGCAATTGCTATGATCAAATCACGGTCATTTTTAAGAGATAAACATTTTTCAAACTGATCTTTGGCCGAATCAAAATCATGACGGAGAAGGTGGACTTCACCAATAGTTACCAAGGCATCGTTACGGAGTCCTAGTTTATCATCGTACATAACTGAGTTTTCGTAGAGTTCTGCAGCCTTATTAAAGGATGCTATAGCGGTGTCATAATCACCCGTTTCCATGCAGCAGGAACCGTATTGATACCAGATTTCTGGGTAGACAGAATACTTAGAAGAAAGGCGGGCAAATTGTTTGGTAGCCTGGGTGTAGTTTTCGGAGATTAGTGTTTCGTAGGCTTTGGTCATACTCTGTTTTGGGGAATTGCTTTGTTGTGCAAGATGTGAGTATTAGGAAAGCTAACGTTAGAATTATGGGGAAAAGCTTTCTACGCTTATCCCCTGAAAAAGGCAATTTATTCATATACAATTATGCCCAAGAATCATCACCGTAATCATCCTCAGATTCTGAGTTATTAAATGGGAACGGATTTGAACCTGCATCATAATAGCCTGATCCATATTCTCTATCAACCTCTTCCTCTGTCTTTGTTTTTACTCCATAACGATGGTATGGTTTATATTCTTCATAGTATGATCTGAATCTTCCTCCAGAAGCCGATGATGGAATTATACCAGATGAAGGGGCTGAAACTGATGGTTTTGTTTTTTCATACTGCATGTGAATGTCTTGGAATATATTCTGCAATGCAATAATTACAGATTCTTTTGTAAGTAAAGATTTATCAAATGGAATTACCAATCTATCGCCAATTTTTGATGCAATTCGAATAGTTTTAGCTTCTTCTAACTCAATCTCTGATTTTTCAGAATATACGTCTTCTACAACTTCCTTTTCTTCATAAAAGCGGATAAGTATATCGTTTTCTTCTTCAGAATAATGAATATCAACTATGAAATTATTAGAATCTCCAAAAGTTGATTTATAAGCTTCTTTAAAAGCATTCTGTAAAATAACTTCAATGTTATTATTTAATAATGCTTCAATCATTTTATCATCAGCAAAATCTGATAATTTTATTTCATTGTTATATTTTTTTCGTTCTAACAAGACAAGCATTATTCCTTCAAGTTCAGCTGAATATTTTTTATTCAGAATATTATAGGCAGATTCATTTGTAACAAACATATATTTGTAATCAGCACTTGAGTTTTTCAATTTTGAAAAATCATTGCGTAATGAATCAATCTGCTGTGAACCAAAATCATTTTCTTTATATGGAATTGTAGATTTTATTTCTGCAATAATTTTTTTTCCTTCGGCCGTATATACTTCTATGTCTGGGCCTGGAGCTGACTGAGATTTTTCTGATACATCATAGTGACCAAGATTGAACTGACTACACAAATAATCTTTAGCAATTAAGCAGGAAATATAACTTACATCAGTACTAAAGTTTCCCATTATTTCTTTGATACGATTAAAGAACTTGAATATTTCATAAATATCTTCCGTATTAACCATCCGTAAAAAGAGCATTACGAAGAGATTCTAATTTCTGAAAGCTTTTATATACTGCGTCAATTTCTTTTCTTGTCATATTTTCATTATTCATTTTTTACCACCAATTTGTAGGTACATCACCATTTTCATTCAAAACTGTACAATATCCGGTCCATGTATCGTACAGTACATAATTATCATTTCCATTTTCAATTAAGTCAAAATAACCTGCTGAATTTGGAAATCTTTTGCCTTTGTGTACTTCTGTTTCTTCATTTTGCTTTTTGATTAAGACAACCTGACCAGTTTTTGTATCGAGCCTAAGAATTCCTGATTTCGATTTCAAAAATTTAAAAGATGTTCGCTTACGTTCTACTTTTGCTTCTCTTAAATCATGACCAATAAATATTCCCATTAGTTCAGCAAAAATAAGAACAAGGACTATTGCGAATAACTCAATTGTTAATGCCATGTTCCCCTACACTCCTTCTTCTTTATCCAAAAATGACTTTGTAGAAAGATCTACAATCCAGGCTATTTTATTGCTATCTTTTATTGGATATGAGAAAACTGACATTCCAGAATAGTCAATTTGAACATTATATTTCTCAAAAAGACCATCTGCTTTTTCATCACACTGCCACAGTAAAACTTCCTGAGACAGTTCTTCAGCGTGCTCGCCAACAAACGATAATCTGAAACTTGCCCTGAGATATTTTCTTCCCTTTTCTTCTCTGATTGATTTTGACTGTATTCTGTAACCAATAGTATCTTCATTTGTCCTGGACTTAATTTCTGGGACAAACCAGTTCGTTGTGATTGGCAGCAGATGTTCATCATCGAGTGAAAATAAAGTCTTTAATATTTCTTTTAAGTTTGTTTCTGTCATCATCTCTATTCCGTTCCTCCTCTACCTCTTTCCGAAAATATCTTTTTTGTCTTTCCAAAGGTTCATAAATCAATTCGGATTCATTCAACGCATTATCCAATATCTTTAAGAAATACAGATTCCTCATATTTGTTTTTGAAAACTTCACGTTTTCAGCATTCAAAGCTGTAATGAATACAAGAAATGATTTGATTTCAAAGTCATCAATTGAATTACCTGAAATATCCCGAAGATAACCTTCAACTCTTGCAGAATCTGAAAGAAACACAGGAGTGAGGGTTTTAATCATCATAGTTACTGAATCCTGCAGATTATCTAGAACTTGTGGATTATGTTCCTCCAATACATAGTCAAAATCAATTAATCGTTTCTTCTTAAAGACATTAATAATTCCAATAATGTGCCTGATAAGAATTTCTTCACATGCATTCGGAACACTAAGGCTGTCAAACATTTTTGCATATACCGCAATTGCAATATTGTAGTCTGTAGAAAGATTTCTTTTGTATGTTACCTTTCTTATTTCCAAAGCAACATTCTTATCAAGCAACATGAAGAATAATCTTGTTTCAAGATTATCTTCGTTCAATCCTGATTTTCTGAAAAAGGCCTTACACCATTCAGAATTGTCCAGAACTTCTGTTTTATGTTTAGTAATAAGTTCTTCAAACTTTTCATAAAGAGTCATATAAATCCTTTCTTTGAAAAGATGGCAGAAATGGAAATATCATCCCCACTGCCCTGTTCCGAAAGAACAGGAAGAAAAGCTTTCAGTTCTGAAACTGTATTTTTACAGTCTTCCACCGTATTGGTTTTCAGGTTCAAAATAAAATCAGGTAATTTTGCGGCATCAAATGAGTCGGTCATACCGTCACTCATTACTGAAATTCCATTTATCTTTTCGAACCCGAATACATAACGAAATTCAGATGGTGCATTCTTACTGCACAATGATGTCGTTACGCCAAAACCAAGCTTTTCGTTTTCTAATTCAGAGGGAAAAACAACTGAGTCATTTTCTTTAATGACAGCACATTTCCCATCTCCAATCTGCAAGGCAAACCAGAAATTAAACATTTCGAAATACACCGCTTCCAGTAATGTTGAACCGTATAATACAGGAATATCTTCTTCTTTTATTGGAATTAATATCCCCTGCTCTTCCAATTGCTTAAGTTCATCCTCTGTTAATGGATTCTCATTGAAATGCTTAATTACTTCCTCTTTCCATCTCATGGATATCTTCACACAAAGCAGTTCCAGATTTTTCTTAATCAGGTTCTGTTTCTTCCCAGGAATATATGAATATATCTGCTTGAGGAGTTCATTTGTACACTGAACACCACAACGAACAGCAATCTCAGATCCTCTGTCACTGCGAATGTACTTCTCACCTCCATGGCCATCTGCTACGAGTGCATAAGCATAAGTTTTAAGTTTATCGCTCGTAGCAAGACAATAATCCTGAAGCGGCTTGTTATCCTTTTGATGTGAACTTCCCTGACATCTTTCTGACAATGTAACAAGCATGGTTTCCGCCTTTACCAGTCATCATCGCTGGTAGAAATAGAATCCATATCGGCTTCTTCCTGCTGAATATCCTTGATTTCATCAATCATTGCATCCTGCTTTGAAGGAATCTGTCCGTCTGTTGCCGGCTGACCTTTACTTCCAATCTGTGAAGATGTGATGGAAACCTTACGAATCCACTTTTTCAAAGCTTCTGGAGTATGAACAGTAATTACTGCTTCTGTATTTCCTGTAAACTTTGCGAGTGCTTCCTTGTTTGCATCATCACCGATTGCTACTGCAACCTTGATTGCATATTTGAACCAGTTGTTCTGTTTCAAAAGCGAAAGGCCAGATTCAAAATCATCTGTTGGTTCACCGTCTGACATCAGGAAAATTGCAGGAGCAACAGAACCTGAAGGAGCTTTAAGAAAACCATTTTTAGAGAGTTTGTCACTGAGTTCACGACAGGCCTGTCCTAAATCAGTAACTCCCTCTGCATTAACATTGCTCCACTGAAAACTTTCCGAAGATATTGGTGTCGGATACATCCATTTACAGCCACTTGAGAAAGTAAGACATGCAACCTTAAGGTCAATGTCCGAACCGCTGGCATCTTTAAGTTCGAGAAGAACTTCACGAATAGCTGTATTTACAGCACCTATTTTTGTTCCCTGCATAGAACCAGAAGTATCTACAACAAAGAATAAAACCATCTGTCTTTTTACAATTCCTTCAACATCATCAAACATTCCCATAGTTCGACAAACCTCCAAAAATTACTTACTGATTTTTGCCTCGATATTTTCAAAGGCAATTTTGACATTATTTGCAACAGGTATCACGGATCCTTTTGCAATATCCTTCGTTTCCTTTCCTTCTGCAGTAAATTTCCATACAGAATCGGAAAGATTTTTTATCCCCCATAAAGCTGGGTTATTTTTATTCATAATTACTTCTCCTGTTACTGAAGAATAATCATCACAATCTTTTACAGTCTGACACTTATACAGCTTTGCTCCAGGGAAAACTGGAATCTTGTATTTGCCAGATAAAAGTGAATACGGATAGCTGTAGCTGCTTCCACAGTCAAAAGTTAATGTTTCTCCGTGTGGAACTGTGACCAGACATATTTCACTTGAACAATGAGGACACTTGAGGAGTGTTCCCCTGAATCTGATTAACAGTTTCTGCCATTCATTCTCTGGCAGTCGTTGATTCGGATTCTTCATTCCTTCACAAAATGACTTTATGAATGCATCCTGTATAAACTTTGGATAACGCGGCCAGAGTTTAATTGGATTTGGATGTACTCCTGGAACCGGCTTATTAGACGAATCATTTGGATCGAAAATAAATACCGGATTCTTTCCATAGAGTTCATATTCACGCTTTTCAGTAATGCAAACACTGTCTACATAAGCTTTTCCCATAAGAGGATCGTGCCGACAGAACAACTTAAACAAAATTACTGCAAGTGAATGACAGTCGGTGAGCGAATACGGATGCATCTTTCCACAAACTATTTCTGGAGCCATATATCCAGGTTTACCGCCAATGTTTCCAGCGTTTTTCATGCCGTCTGGAGTAACATTGTCATTGTCACAGATCAAAACATCACCATTGTTTACATCTATAAAGAAGTTGCCGTCGTTCAAATCCTGGTAACTAAGACCTTTACGGTGTAATGTTCTGAATGCATTTACAATATTAAGGGCTGCAGTAACCATTACCTCAGTGGACGAAAATCTCACTTTGTTGTTTAGAATGTCAGAGAACTCTGAAAAACGTTTCGGACGGAGTTCCATTACATATCCAAAACTGTTATTTTTTTCTGCAGTCAGATACAAAGGCCAAAGGAACTTTCTGTCAGGAGCACCGTTTTTAATATTTTCCTGAAGATTATTCCTGAATCCCTTTTTATTCTGGAACTTGAATGTATACCACTTTAGCGCATAATCCTTGCCATCAATTTTTACAGAGTAAACAATTCCCTGTCCGCCTTCACCAATCTTGTCTATAACCTGTGCTGTTTTTCCTCCTTCAAGAGGAATATTTGTTCCTTTTCTAAATTCCATTTTAATAACCACCACCTTCCAGATTTAAGTTTTCAGCTGTTCTGTAAGTCCCGGTCTGTCCGCACCATGGACAGGTCAACGACATTTCTCTTTGATATAATCCCTTTTCACTTTTGAAACAGAAAGATTTTCCACATGAACACTGTGCAAGATTCATGCTTCCGCAATATGGACATCCAGGATAATTTGCTTCAGGAATAAAAGATCCTGATGTTATCTCCTTGCCATAGCCTTCATGATGAGCCTTTTCAAAATCGATTTTAAAAGCCCAGGTTCTTTTCCAGTCCGAACCGTATTTTTGGATCCTCATTCCAAATATATTCTCAGACTTTCTCATTTCATAAGGACATCTTGCTAAAATTACTTTTGCCTGTACCTTATTTTCTGTTCCTTTATTTCCAGGATACTTTTCTTCAATCATCTTTTATCCTTCCTTGTATGAATGGAAACATGACGCTTACACTTAGTGCAGATATATCGTTCTTCCACCCAGTAACGAATAAATGGCTGATCACTGGTATGTGAAGAATGAAGCCCTCTCAATCCTCCGTATCTGTGATAACCTCCACCACTTCCATACCGGTTCCGGTCATGACCAACAGCCTTATCAGTTACCACTTCCTTTACAAACGAAAGTGTTTTCCAGCCGCCACATTTTGGACATTTATTTCTTCTGTACCAGAGCACGATTGTCGGTAAAAAGTAATGAAAAGAAATAAAATAACAACCAAAGTAATTAATCCTGCCATTGTCAGCTCCAATAATTCTTTAGGGAATGATTTCCTTAAAATGTTTCCATTTTTAAAACTTTTTTTTCAAAGTTCTTACTATTTTGTATTTATTGCAGTTGAAGCAACATTCGTAATCATTTCTACAGATAACATTGGTGTTTCTATTGCAAATCTGATTAATCTGCTGACGCGGTTTTATGCCTGTCAGAAGACTGAGACAGTCATCACAATATGGTTTGCCGGATTTAGAGAGAAAATTATGAATAATGGATAGATTTGTATTTCCTGAAATGGTATGAAGCTGTTCCTGTTCAGAAGGAGTTTCATAGTTTTCGATTCTGTACTGACCAATAAGATATCTATAATAATCTTCATTTGCCAGGATTATGAATCTGTCTTCTTTTAAATTAAATCTTGATGAAAGGTCTGCAAGACATATCTCTGACCACTTTTTCTGTTCACCTACAGTCTGATTTGAAAGGCAAACATCATAAGGTTCAAGAACATGATCAAGTTCTACAATATGGTGTTTTGCTGAGAGTATTAATATTTCATCCGGATTGTGAGAGAGTGCCTCGGAAAGACGTTTATTGAAGCCTTCACTCTGGTAAAGATCTTTTGCTTTTGCAGAATAAGAAAGCTTTTCCTTACAACAGGAAATAAGATAGATAATTTTCATAAAAGTCTCCTTAAGATCGAAAATTCAATTAGGAAAAGTAATACAAGCTATTAGTCAGGAGTAAGATTTCTGATTAATACCAATTGTGAGAAACTAAATTGTTTGGATTTAAAAGAGACCTATTTATAAAAAGATTGTATAAATCTTTAAAATAAAAAAAGTCTGCCTCTTCTCTGCGGTTTCTTACTGAAACTGCACTAGGATTACAACTGTATTTTTTTAATACAGATAAAGCCAACTCAACAAAGACACTTATTGCGTCATTTGTAAAACCGAATAATTTTGTTAATCGTGATCTTAGCATTTAGCTAGTTTCTCCCAAAATTCGGTTGGGCTCTAAATCCTATATGGCAAACTCCTAAAAGTAGTGTTATAATTTTGTCAGAAAACTGACTATATTTTATATATAATACTCAATTTCAATTTCGTCAAGATTTTTTCATAAAAATAAGGGGAATTTATGTCAGAAGAACAAATTGAATGGCGTGATGCATGGAATAAATTAATAGCAGCGTCAAAAAACTCCGTTTTAGGGGGGACTACAGAACCTTTCGATGAGTTAACAACATTACAAGATGATAAAATGCTCCTTTTTGAAAAAGCTATAGCTCTTGAATGTATGTCTAAAAAGAATGAAGCAAAAGAATTTTATAAGCAAGCTGCAGACGAAAAAACAGGGCTTCCTGTTAGACATTGGAGAAAAAGAGCTAAGTACTTCTTAAACCGACTCGACAGAGGTGGATTTATGACCTCTGATTTAAACCTTACTCAGGATATATTTAATATCCAATGGGATGTCTATTTTAATATTCATTACTATGCAAATCTTGATGACTATATTAGATACCTTGCTATATCATCAGTATCACGAATTGGTTCAGAGCCAGCTATGGCTATTGTCATTTTCAGGACCTGTCTTGAAATAGGGTTATGGACATACTTTGAAAAAGAAGCCAATTTAATTAATGAAGATTATAAGCGTACACATTATAAGAAAGATGGACATCAAAGGGATATTGGATTAAATGATCTTTTGGATTGTATGAATGAAAAACCATATAATCTTTTCAAGAAAAATGATTTCAAGGTTTATGATAAAGTAAGAATTGCTGGAAATGCAGCTGCACACCCTGGAACATTAAGAGATGGCGTTCCATTCCATTATACCGAAGAACAATTAAGATATATTATGAATGATTTTAATGAAGCTATGAGATACTTAGACTCTCACGCACATAAATAGACTGTGTATAAATCTCAAATCTGTCTACCAAAGCAGCTTATAAAATCTTAAAAATGGCTCTTGCAGTACTTATTCTGATTCAATCCTTTCTATTTTGAATACGTTTAAAGTATCTACATCAGGACAAGCAAACACTGCAGTTCCTTTTGGCTGACCTGGGATTTCTCCGCCGTATCTTAGAATATCAACATAAGGAAAAGCTACGTGCATTGCCATAGGACAGAGATTTCCTCGTTCAGTATCAAAGTCGAATGAGTCAACTACTTTGTGGCCACGATGACAACCTTTTGGCCCCTTGCGGTCAATGATTGTAATTTTGATCTTTGGTTTCTTTTCCATACTCCCCTACCTCGCTGACTTCTCAAACATCTGTTCCAGAAGATATTTTCCTGTTTCTGTCTTAAATATATTTTCTTTCATTGCAGGGATTGAGCCTCGTTTACAGTACCCTTCCATCAGGTTTACGATGAAATCAGCTTCAACAAGAATCTGGAAATCAATTCCGTCAATGGCTTTGTATGTGTGATGATGACCGATGATAAAACAGATTCGTTCCACATCTTCTGCAGGAAGGTTGTGACAGGCAAGAAGTTCGCGGGCGATGATAGGGCCTTCTGCTTCCTGATGTTGTGGCTGTGAATTTCCGTATTTTTCTTTGCTAACCTTTACGCCAATATCGTGAAGATATGCTGCAGCTTCTGTGATAAAGAGTGTGTGTTCGTCAACATTTTCAGCTTGAGCTATCATGCGGCTGTAACCGTGAACTGCCATCAGGTGATGGATGTTTGGACCGTCTGGGTCGTAATCGAAAATTGATTTTAGAAGGTTGTTGAAGTTCATATTCTATTCCCTACTTCAAACTCAAAATAATATCAGTCTTGCCCTTCCCTGCTGCAAGGAAAGTTTTAATTTCCTTTACATCAGTAATATCAAGTTTTCCCAGCATTGTGTAGCTCCAGCCGTTGTTGTCATAAAAGAAGCTGATATTGTTTCCCTGATAAAGAACGATGTCTCCAGGAACTGTATCAATCTGGAAATTGTCAGTTGGAAGTCTTGCTCCGAAAGTTCCGACTTTTTCAAATCCGCCGTAGTCATCAGTTTTTACAGTTACATTACCTTTTGCAAGAAGTTCAAGAAGAGCTTTTGTTGCAACATTATCAACCAGTGTTGTTGTCTTTGTTACGCCATTTACAGTTACGTTTATTGTTGTTCCCATAGTTTTTTCACCTGTAGTTTTTGATGATTGAGCACATGCTGAAAAAGTCAGAAAACACAGTGCCAGGATTGTCAGAAGTGTTTTTTTCATAATTATTTTCCCTCAAACCGTTTCTTCAAAACTTCGTAGTGATTTCTGTTGCTTTTGTCCCCACCGTTATCTGGAAAAAGACAGTATGGAAGGCTGTCTGTGGTGCGGTGCTTTATAACGCAGTCGCAACATTTTCCGTGATTGGGACAAGTTGTTTTTGGACACATACATTCTTTTACATTTGGACAAGGCATATTGTATTCCTCTCTTTATTGCTTAAAGGCTGCAACCTAAATCTTTAAGTTCTTTTACAAGTTCATACTGAGTTGCATCTACAGGAGAACCGCCTGGTACGAGAACACCAATCTTCTTTCCTCTAATTTGAGCTCCACGACAATAACATTTATCGATTACAAGTTTTGTCTGAGCAGTCATTCCCCACCAGTAAACAGGCGTTGCAAATACAATCATGTCTGCAGCAACAAGTTTGTCGATAGTTGGATTTGTATCATCTTTATCTACACAGCCTTTGTGACATTCACATGCTCCACATCCTTTGCAGAAACCAATGTTAAGTTTATCAGCCTGAATGATTTCAATTTCATTATTTGCTTTTGCACCTTCAGAAAAAGCTTCAATTGCGGCCAGTGTGTTTCCTTTTCTGGCACTTCCGTTTACGATGACGATTTTCATGTTATTAGTTCCTTTAGGTTTATTTATTCAATTCTTTAAGTTTTTTTACATCTTCAGCATCATTTACTATGTGCATCTTCTTATGACAGTTAGGACAGAGTGCAGCAGTATTTTCTAATACATCAGCCCCACCTTCACTTAGCCAAATAATGTGATGACTTTCTAAATATGGATTTCCATTCTTATCTACAAAAGGTGCAGGATTTCCACATAACTGACAGATTCCCTTTGCTCGTCTTTTTGAAGCTTCTGCGACATAAGTATTTCTTACATATGTTGATGTAGTTGTTGCTCTTTCTTTTGGTTTTACAGTTCCTTGTTGTGTTGCTTTTGCATATAATTCAGAATCAGAAAGACCTTTAGATTCATTTTCAGCCTGTTCTCTTAATTCTTCTTCATCTCCACCAACCAAAGACCAGTGATCAACCGGAATATCAGAAGGAATAGTTCCATCAAATCTTTGTGCTTCTCTATCGTCCTTATCGCAGTTTTGAATATAAGCCAGTGCCTTCTCAGGAACTTTCATCACTCCCCTAACTACAGGAACTCCATTTGCCTCTAGGCCTGCCATATCAGGTAGTACATCTTCAAAACGTCGTTGAAACTTAAGAGTCATGTAACAGCCTTTATTTTCAAATGGTGTACTATCCTTATAACAATCTCTATCCTTTTTGTTCGCAAACTTCTTGTTTACGGCAGTGACAAGACATGTAAATCTGACTACCTGCTGAGGTTTTGTTTCATATATATAGACAATATCATTTACAGCAATCTGATTGTTTGTCTGATGCCAGTCGATAGTGTGATATTTAAGAAAGGCCTTTTCAACATCATAATTTTTTTCATTTGATGGAAGAAGCCAATATGTTGGAGGAGTTTCCATAAAATGATACTCGTTTAATGCTTTTACAAATGCAGGCTTTAAAGTCCAAAAGAAAGTTCCATTTACATCTTTCCCGTCTGCAATTACACGCCACCAACCAGGACTGTTTCTTTCTCTTTCAAGCACCACTCCATAGAATTCCGCTATTCGTTTTGCAAATTTACCAATAAGTGCATTAACAGGGCCAATATTTGAATAACCTAGTTTTTCGACCAATTGTGGAGCAGACTGTGTATATTCAGAATCTTTATAGAAACACTCCAATAATGGTTTGTCACTATCATGCAAAACATTTCCATCATTAAGTGCTATAAGAAATGAATTATCAGTTAGATTGAATAAAGTACTGTTTTCAATTTCTTCAGAAAAAGAATTCCCCAAAGGTTCGACACTTAATTCAGAAACATCATAATTTAAGTCCTTTAATCTCTTCTTCGCTTCTGTTAATTCTTCTTTGGTAAACATATCATGCCATTCTGGCTCAAAAATAATCCGTTCAAAACATAAATCTAGTCTTCCAAGTTCCCAAAGTTTCTCAAGTCCTGAAGATATGTTCTGTTTTGATGCTAACAGTCTTTTTACAGCTTCCTTTGCACCATAAGTCTCGACCATCTGGATAAAAGCCTTTGGATTGTAATGACATTCATTTTTTGTTTCTGCAATTGCTTTTTCTATTCTTTCATCGAAGGTCATTTTCAAAATCTCCTATATTATTATAGAAACAAGAACAAGAAGTTTATGCTTCAAACAAAATTTTACGATAATTATCCAAGAAATTACCGTCCTTACCTTATCTTAATTTTCGAATCTGTAATTTTAATATTTCCAAGCCCATACTCTTTTAAGAATTGTTTCAATATTTTTTTATTTTGTCGGCAATATGTACCAAGTTTTATCTCTGGAATTATTCCCAAGTCCCATTCATCTCTTAATGACAACCTATGACACTTTCTTATTGTTGAAAAAGACATATATTCAGGTTTCTCAAGACCTGTTGTTTCATATACATTTTTTGCAGCAGTCACAAATTTCTCTGGGAAATTAACATTTTTGAAAAAACGCTTGCTTTCTTTCCAAGATTCATGATCGTAAAATACCCTTATTTCATCTTCTTCGTTCCAAAAATCCTTTTTTATAAAATACGTCATGGAACGATATTGAACAGCAAATTGGGTACAACAACTTTTTTTAATTGTATCGATATCTAATGTCTTTCCTTCTTTGTTTAGTTCTTCTGAGTACATATTATAGGTTTTGATAATATCTCTTAAAATCTGCCTTGAGATGTCTTCACTCTTATACAGAACTTTTCTAATCTGAAAAATAGACGGAAACATACTTCGCAAATCATCCAATCTATCAAGATCAATAGATATGCAAACTCCTTTTAACTGATTTCCATATCTCTCCCAATGTTGAAGGCTATCTGGCTTATCAGAAAGAGCAAGTGTGAAAGGTTCTTTTTTACCTATTTTACATAATTTAAAGAACTCATCCTTTCTTATTTCAAGTTCGGCAATAATAACATCAAAAAATTTTATTGAATTTTCATCTTTCAAAAAGGAATCTCTTCCCTTTTTCAAATCATCCAAGAAATCCTCAGGACTATACTTTCCCTCTTCAGGATCATTCATACCAGCCAAATCTGTAAGAAGAAGTGATTTGGTTGTTACTATTTTATAAAGAGAATCTAAAGATGTGTAATGATAAGCTATGTTCTTACCCATTTCTTAATTTTCCCAACATAATATAATGGAATATTTACCATATTATCCTGTTCTTTGTATGGCAAAAGTGAATACCTTACAGCCAGTTCAGGAGAATTTTCTTTGATATAACGCTTAAAACTAGCACTTGTGATGTTTTTACCACCCTTACATTCGATTGGAATAATCTGGCTTTCATTCTGAATAATAAAATCAAGCTCGTAATTCTGTACAGGTGAATAATAATGGGCATCTACTTCAAACAAACCTCTAAGCTGCTGACAGACATAATTTTCTGTCAGAGGTCCTTTAAACTGAAAATCAGCTCCTGAAATGATAGATTCATTGCTTACTCCAGCCATATGTTTCAAAAGTCCAGTATCAAAGAAGAATAATTTAAAACTAGAAAGAGTCTCAAAAGCCTTTAATGGATGTTCTGGCTTTGAAATATTAAAAACACGAATAATCATTCCTGCGCTAACAAGCCACTCAATGGCATCTTCAAATTCCCGTGCTCTTGCACCTTCTTTTACACAACCATAAATGAATTTTTCATTCTCTTTTGACAACTGACTTACAATACTTCTGAAAACCAAAAGTATTCTTCCTGAATTGATTTTGCCGCTATGTTTTGTGATGTCATTTTCATACAACTGTATCAGGTCATCATGAATTTGCCCAATAATTCCTGTATTCTTCTCTTCAATCCAACTGGAAACACATTCCGGCATTCCGCCAATAATAAGATAGTTATTATACTGATCCACAAACCTGTCATGAAAAAGAGAAATCGTTTCTGCGTCATCTTTCTGTATAAGATCATATAAAAATGGAGCTGTTGCCGCAAGGAATTCCTCAAAGTCCATTGGATAAATATCCATCAGATTTACTTTACCAACAGGATAACTATGAGGCTGTGCAAGATATGTTCCTAGCAAGCTACCTGCCGCTATTACATGATATTCATTAGCTTCTTCATTTATGTATTTAAGTGCATTCAATGCATCAGGACATTCCTGAATTTCATCAAAAATAATCAGATGCTTTCCTGGAAGAATTTTGTCTTCCTTTAAAATTCCAAGTAATTCCAAAAAACGAGTAGGATTTTTATTATTTTTGAAAATATCTTTCAGAAATTCTTCTTTTTCAAAATTGAAATAAAATGTCTTTTCGTAACAAGAAGAACCCAATTCATTCATAAGCCAAGTTTTGCCAACCTGTCTAGCACCTTTCAAAACAAGAGGCTTTCTATGAGTTGAGTCTTTCCATGCTTTTAACTGTTCAATTGCCTTTCGATACATATCTTTATTATATCATAATTACACATTTTTAGACATTATTTTTATACTTTTTACACATTTTTAGAGTCAAAAACGGTCTTATTATACACATATTTATTGTACATAACCGGCACTATGAGAAGTTCAGCGATGGAACTGTGAAGGATATTGAAGATGAGATTCCATTTGAAGTTCCTGATGGTTGGGCTTGGTGTAGATTGGGAAAAATCGGAACCTGACAATCAGGTAGTACCCCAGACAGAAAAAATATTAATTTCTATGAAAATGGAACTATTCCTTGGTTATTCACAGGTGATTTAACAGATGGAATAATAACTGATATTCCAAACAAAATTACTGAATTAGCTTTTAATAAAACTTCCCTTAAATTAAATCCAAAAGGCTCTGTATGTATTGCGATGTATGGAGGCACTATTGGTAAATTAGGAATTTTAGATTTCCCTGCCACTACAAATCAGGCTTGTTGTGTTTGTTCCGATTTCAAAGGAATAATAAATAAGTATCTATTTTATTTTTTAAAACAGCATAAAGATATCTTTATTCAGCAAGGATTTGGTGGAGCTCAGCCTAATATTTCGAAAAAAAAATTACGCTTACGCTAATACCACTTCCTCCAATTAGCGAACAAAATAGAATTATTGAAGAAATAGAAAAAACATTCCAGTTAATCAATACTCTTGAAAATAACAGGGAAGATTTGCAAACTGCAATCAAACAGGCAAAATCCAAAATTCTTGATTTAGCCATCCACGGAAAACTCGTTCCACAAGATTCGTCTGACGAGCCAGCATCCGTGTTGCTTGTAAAGCTTCGTACCGAAAAAGAAGCTAAAATTAAGGCTGGTGAACTCAAACGAGATAAAAACGACTCATATATTTACAAGAACACTACTGATAATTGCTATTATGAGAAGTTCAATAATGGAGCTATTAACATTGATGAAGAAATTCCTTTTGATATTCCTGGAAATTGGCAGTGGTGTAGATTAGGGACTTTGGGATATTGGAAATCTGGCTCAACACCATCTAAAACAAAAAATGAATATTATGAAAATGGAACAATCAATTGGTTAAATACGGGAGACCTTAATGATGGACTCATTACAGATATTCCTAAAAAAATAACAACTCTTGCTCAAAAAGACTGTAATCTCCAACTATTTCCCATTGATTCAGTTTGTATTGCAATGTATGGAGCAACGATTGGTAAAATCGGTATTCTGAAAACAGAAGCAACAACAAATCAGGCTTGTTGTGTTTGTTCAGACTTTAATGGAATCTACAATAAATATTTGTTTTTCTTTTTACGTCAACACAAAGAGTGTTTCATTCAGCAAAGTTTTGGAGGAGCACAACCTAACATTTCAAAAGAGAAAATAACAATGACGTTAATTCCTCTACCTCCAATCTCTGAACAAAAACGAATTGTTTCAAAGATTGAAGAAATGTTTGAACAATTAAACCAGATTCAATGCAATCTCATCTAAACTTTTCTGAAGTTTTTTAACGGAACATATAATTTTTAGCTGTTCATTCAATGGTGGAACTGGTAGAAGCATCTTTTTTGCATCATCAGTTCCCAACCTTGGCATTTTTACACCATAAGTAACGAGATTAACTGTTGCTAAAAAATAAGACGACATTAATAAACATTGAGCATATTCATTAATCAATATTCCATTAAAATCAAGTGGTAAAATTTCTGATGTACAAACACCAGCCTTTGGTGCAATTACAACTTTATTCAGATATGGACGAAGTTTACTGTAAAGGATGTCTCCTTTTTTGAATACATGTTTTGTACTTAAGGAATTTCGTGTTCCAAGAGTCACAAATTTTAATATTCTACCAGTATCTTTTTCAATATCTTCAAGATCTAGCACCCACGTTTCATCATTCAATTCATCAACAGAAGCATTTCTGGATTTTCCATAATCACAAATGGTTCCTAATCTAGTCCAAGCCCAGGAATCGGGTAATTCAAAAGGAACTTCTACTTCATTTTTTGTATCGTCCGCAAACTTCTCATAATAGCAATTATCAGTAGTGTTCTTGTAAATATATGAGTCATTTTTGTCTCTTTTAAGTTCGCCAGTCTTAATTTTAGCTTCTTTTTCAGCACGAAGTTTTTCTAACAATACTGAAGCAGGCTCATCAGAAGAATCTTGTGGAACTAATTTGCCGTGGATAGCTAAGTCAAGGATTCTAGATTTTGCTTGTTTGATGGCTGTTTGTAAATCTGACTCTTATCGATTGAATCGATAAGAGTCAGATTTTTTTTAACTTGTGATACTATTTCTTTTTGCTCATTTAAAGGAGGAAGTGGAACTAAAAAAGAATTAATTTGATCTAAGATAATACGTTTTAAAGCAGTTCCTTTTGCTTCCTTAATCATTTTTTTCTGTAAATAATCAGATTTCAAAACATATACAATATACCAAGGAAGAATTGAATTAGCGGTCTTAATTAGTGCCACACTTGATAATAAACTAAATGGATAATCAAGATTATTTACTGTTGCTTCTCCAATAGTTCCATCTTTTGTTAATAAAACATCATTCTTTACTGGACTACAGCGGTTATATATAACATCATGGATTTCTTTTGAAACGTAAGAAACATCTGTCAAATCAACACCTGAAAATTTGATATTTTTTGCTGTTATATACAGAAAATCACCTTTTTTTTCATTTGGTGGTGAATTATGTGTCCCATCAGTTATCTTTTCTCTACAGATATTTGGTAATCTACACCAAGCCCAACCATCAGGTGATCTCCATACGCCCTACCTAAAACATAAGTATCAGGAATATTTGATATCTCAACGAACTTATCTTTATCAAGTTTACCTTCTTTTGTCCAATAATCAACGTTTACATCATATTCATCACCGAATAATTCATTTACATTGTTTTTTATTTCATCAAAAGAGACTAAACCATCATAATTCTTGTCGATTGCATTACTAATATCTAGTGGAATTATATCTTTACCAGTTTTTTCCGAAACAATTTTTGCAATATCGGTCATATTTTTTGTACAAACAAGTGCCCAAATATATGCCTGCATCTTAGCATTAGAATCATCTGTGCCTGTGTCTGTAAAAAGTGAGTAACAGAGCTCACATTCCTCATCTCCTTTTTTTGATTTTGTAAGTTCTTGTTACTGCAACATCAGGCTTTTCCTTTGATTCAATCAAAGTCATGTCTGGAATTTCTATGTAATTGATATTAAATTCATCCGTCGATTCTGTAAGCTTAAAACGCATTTTTGCCACTTCGGCAAAAGATGATGTTGCTGCAAGTAAAAGTATGATTGAGATAAGTTGTTTTTCATTTTTTCGTTCATTATATTTTTATCTGTAGTCAGCCCAAAGAAGTTCTTCACAAATGGTTTCTTCTGGGGTATATAATACAGGTCCTCCAATACCGTCACATAAATATTTCGTATTTATCCAGCCTTGGTGATTTTCATAAGTTACATAAAGCCATTTGTAATCTGATGTAATTGCAGTAGTATCAAGTCTTACATCATTAAATATTTCTGAAAGCACTTCAGAATCAAAAGATGGTTGAATCTGAAGTTTCGCAGGATCATCTGTAAAACTTTCAAAAGTATAGGTTCGTTTTAGATTTAATATTTTTACAAAAGTACCATTTACCTCTATTTCATCCTTAAAACTAAAGTTTCCATCTTTGTATGGATTAGATTTAATTGGAATAAAACCTTTTTTATTGTCTGGGAATGAGACATAAAGGCATGATGTTCCAAATTTTTTAGAATACAAAACATTTTCAATTTTTATTTCATCTCCTGGTTTGGAAATATAAATCACATTATCTTGCTTAAAAGAAAACGGTCTAGAATGAACTTCTATTTTCTGAACCGAAATTGAAAGAATTTGATTGTGTTCTATTTCATCAATCTGACCAATTCTTTCTTTATCTTCCTTTGAAATTTTTATATCATTTCCCTCATTTTTAATAAATCTTGAGAATAAACCTTTCTCATTAGCGGAGCAAGCAGATATGCAAATCACAAACAATGAAAAAAACAATAGATTTCTTTTCATATAATACCTTCATTTTTTTAAGCTATTCTTAATAAAAATTATTAAAGATAGCTTAATGTATACTTTATTTTCTTGTTATCGAAACAGTTTCAATTCTAGAAATACCGTAAACTTGCTCACCGGTATTCTGGTTTGATGTCCCAAGTATATAACTTCTACCATTATCATTATCACTTGTTCCATCATAACTAAAACTTACTCTTCCAGAAGAATCTACATTGTAACCTTCAAGAACGACCCAATGTCCTCCATAACAGTCAGGAGCAAAACCTAGAACATATGTTGTTGTAGATAAATTTTCTGAAACATTATTTTGCAAATCAGATAAATTTACATTTTCAATATTATTTACATTAACGTCATAAATATCGCCGAGTAAATCATCTAACAAGGAATTTAAACCATTAGAGATTTCATCAACAGAAAGTTTTCCATCCTTATTCTTATCAATTTTTTGATTTACATCTAAATAAGGATCAATTTCTTTTCCAGATACCTCAGAAGCTATTTTTGCAACCGCAGTCATTAAACAACCTTTAATTGAGAAAGTATTCCCATCTCCATTCATTTTTTCATCTAGATTTGGCTGATATTTATATGGCTCATTTTTGTATTTCTGCATTGTAAGTGTATCTGCATAACTACCATCTGTAATCTGGCCGAACATTTCAGAAACTTTATCTGTATCATTCTTTGAACTACAAGTTCCACCACCACTAGTAACATCATCTGGATTTGTTGGATTTGGATTTACAGGAGAGTGCCCTCCAGTTTTAGTGCAGGTTCCTCCTCCGCTATGAATTTTAGTATCTTTATGTTGATTTCCGCCAGGATTTGAACTAGTAGTTGAAGGCCCTTGCCCGTTTGGATTGTTAGAAGTTGACGTACTATAGCTTCCGCCTCCGGAACTAGAAGAAGCATCTTTTCCATTATTTTCTTTTGATTTTCCATCACTACCCGGATAAAATTGACGCTGACCATCTGGATAGACGAATAAATGACTGCCATCATCATAGTCATATCTTATTGTCCCATCTAATCTTATTGAACTTCCTACAACAGCTCTTGAAGAAGAAGGCAAATTACTTCCTGCCCCTCCAGGAGTACTTGGATAATACGTATTTGGATAAACTGTTGTATTGGAAGACCCATTACAGTTAAATCCTCCATTTACAGCCAGCAATTCTTTTGTATCAAGCTGTAAAAAATCACTTAAATTAAATTTCATTTTTTCTTTCTCCTTTGATTTTTATACTTTTTATATAAGGCAATTTATTTGTATTCTTTACCGCAAATAACAGGCATATTCCTTTGGTAACCTTTGCAGCAAATTATTAGAAAAAACAAATCTTTTATCTTTAGTTTTTAAAACGTCACTTTCAGAAATAAAGTAAATTGCCTTGTCTTTTGAGTTTAACACTGGAAATTTTACGATTTTATTGTGAGTCAAATTTATATATCTTAATGAACTAGCATGCTCCGTTAAAATATTAAAATTGCTTAAATTACAGTTTGTCATGCCAAGATATTCTAAACTTTCTAATTTTCTAAAATCTGTAAACTGATTAAAAGAAACAGAATCTAGTGCAAGAATCCTCAAATTTTTACATGATTCAAGAAAATCCAGAGTATCAAGCTTTACATCATTCAAAACAAGGATTTCAAGTTTTTTACACTTTGAAATAAATGAATAATCATGAATAAAAGCTGCTCCTTCTATAACAATCTTCTTTATATTAGGATTCTCATTTTCAAATATTATATCCGAAACTTTACTGCCATATCCAATATAAAGTTCATTTCCACTTTCAACTAAAGAAGACTGACTACCAACAACAAACTTTATCTTTTCTGCAAACAGCGAAAATAATGATATAAAAAATGTAATTAATAGAAGGAGTTTTTTCATAATAATTCTAACCTCAATATTTTAAAATTTTTAATTTAATGGAACATATACAGAATGTTCCACTGCCGTACCATTTATACTCCAATTGCTTTCAGATACAAGGCCACTTGAACCGCCTCCATTTCCGTCATTGCCACCACCTCCTGAATTTCCGCTGTAATACGAATTTGAATACACGGTTGTGTTTGATGAGCCGTTACAGTTGTATCCTCCGTTTACGGCAGGAGTCCTTTTGTGTCTAACTGCACAAAATCACTTAAGTTAAATTTCATCATTTAGTCTTTTTATTGTTGGTAATTGGATTCGAATAAAAATTTACTTCACTATATTGTTTTAACATTTTTTTCTCTCTTGAGGTTAAATATTCTATTCCATTATTATTCAAATCAAGAATAGGTTTGTTCTTTACATTTATAAAATTAGGTATTCTCCCGGGATAATACCAGCCAGAAGAATCATTTTTCCAAATTCGACATTTATAATAAATATTTTTTAGATTTTTCAAATTCCTCAAATCAATCTTTTCACTCAAGAAAGAATCTTTATATTCTTCGCGAATTAATAACTTACAATCAAGAGTTTCAAGACTTGTTAAACTTTCCAAAAATTTAATGGATTTTAGTTTTTCAGAATCACTACTAAATCCTAGAATTCTAACAGTTGTTAATCCTGCTAAGAACTGCCAATCACCATTATACCGAAGCATTGGAATGTCCAAAATTTTAAGGTTTTTAAACTGATTTAATCCAATAATATCTTTTACTTCCTTTGAGTTTGCATCCGATGAGTATAAAACAATGGTATCAGTATTATCATCCAACAAAAGAACTTCTTCCGTTCCATCAACGTATATCTTACGCAATTCCAGTTCTTTAGCTTTAACAGAAAATAAAATGAATAAACTTAATAAAACTAAGAATAATTTTTTCATAAATATTATCTCCAGATAAAACTGCTAGTGAAGATAATTCACCTTCACCAGCAATTATTTTTAATTGAGCGGTATAAACCTTACTTTTCCAGGATCACCATTTAACGCACCTGCATTCGAGTCCTTTTCAAATGTCCTCGTATCATAAAATTCACCTTTTTCGAAACCTTCATTGCTATAAAAACTATAACTGAGGCCATCTGCACTTATCATTCCAAATTCGATATGATCATAAGAACCATCATTTTCTCAGTCGTAAAGAATGTAGCCCATCTTGCCAGCTTGTTTTCCATCAAAGTCAACATCTAAGCCTACGAAATGCTCATTATAAATCTGATCCACAGTTTTATTATTTGCATCCCAGTCTGTTCCATCTTTTCCTCTTGGATTAAGACCTGCATCAACCGCATGATTTCATGCGATGATATCACAATGAAAATCATTAGGATTTGAACAAATTAAATGTCCATCAGCCGTTGTATCAGAAGGTTTATTCGGTGTTTGAGGATTACTTGGATTTGTTGGATTATCACCTGTTGTACCAGCCGGGGTACCAGTTGAACCGCCAGTATGAGATCCTCCTCCCGGAGCATTCCCTGTAGTTACTGTTGTAGTAACCTGATCAGAAGAACTTGAAGATCCACTGCAAGTACCACCACCCTAAACGTTTACAGTAACTGTCTGTGGGGTTTCTGTAGATGGCGATAGTTTTCATTATCTTTTGTATGATCCACATACCCGAATGGATGTCTTATGCCACTAGTATTTGTCCAAATACCAGATCCAGCAGGATAAAATTCCCATTTACAACTAAGAGCCCGTTTGTGTCCAATTCCACAAAATCGCTTAATTTAAATTTCATCTCTTTCCTCCAATTCTAATTAAACGGCCATTTTGGATTTGGATTTAAAGAAACTACTTTTGAATACTGTTTTGCATATTTATAATCAACTTTTGACAATTTATTTATATACGTAGTATCAATTTTTAAGACAGGTCGATTTTTCACATCAACAAATGGAGGTATATGAGTAATTCCACAATCTTTGAACCACACATTAATAGTTAATTCTTTAAGATTTTTCAATTCTTTTAAACTAATTTTTTTATCTGCTAAGCTTTCAATATTTTGATTTATAAATAAATCTAATTCAGTGCGTTCAAGTTTTTTTAATTCCGAAATAAATTCAAAATTTTGAACTTCCCATGACATTAAATATAAGTACCTTAGATTTTCTAAAGAATTTAAAAAATCTAAATCGCAAGCAAACTTATAAAAATAAAAACATAAATCTTCTAATTGTTTTAGTTCTTCAAACCCCTCAACTTTAATAATCTTTTTTAATCTAAACTCATTACATACTAATATTAATTGCTTAGAATCCACAGCAACAGATTTTATATATACAGCATTATCTTCACATACAAACTTTAGATCTATATTTTCTGCTATACAAGAAAAAAACAAAGAATATAGAAATATAATAATAATTTTTTTCATACCTACTTCAAATATGGGGCTGTCCCAAAAGTAATGAGTGTAGCGTTCATTGAGCCCTTCGACAGGCTCAGGAACCACTCGTCGAAATGACTGCTACACTAAATGTGGTGGTTTCGATAAACTCAACCACCGTAATGCAAACTTATTGGACAGCCCCATTTAATTTTTAATTCAATGGAATAAAACGTACTGTTCCAGGACTATCTGGCCGTGCACCAGCATTGGAATCATTACTAAAAGTTCTTGTATAATAATGTTCACCTTTTTCGAAACCCTCATTATTATAAAAACTATAACTAAGCTTAAAAAAAGTAAACTCAAAATAGATATTTTTTTCATATACACTAATACAAGAAGTCAATTTTTCTAAGGATGTAATAAATAATACTTTCAGTTTCTAACACGATTCTTGCATCAGTCTCTAAACCCGAACGCACTGGAAACGAATCTCCATGTCTATTCTTAAAAACTACCCTGTCTAAATCTGCATAAACAATATAATACAGCAATCCATTATTTCCCGAACGTATATCAGGATCCACTGCCGTTATAATTCCTTCCGCACCTTTGTATTCAAAAAAAGGAAAAGCAGAAAGCCTGTATTTTACCTTTAAGCCAGATTTTATTTTTCCCATATCTTTAGGAGAAATTTGCATTTCTACCCTAAAATTCCTTTCATCTTTTGGAATGATGTTCAGAACGTTAGCCCCAGATTCCAGATAATCATTCATATTTAAAGAAGCTATTTCCTGTACAAATCCGTCTACAGGTGCATAAACCTTTAAAAATTCATATTGACTGTCTAGCTTTTGAATTTCTTGAACAACTTTCGAAAATGCCAAAGCAACTTCATTTTTCTCTTGATTTATTGAATTTATAAAATCTGCTCTATAACTCTCTAAATTCTTTGAATTATATTCATATTCCAGAGTTTTCTGTTTTATATTCTTTTGGTTACGTAAGCTTTCCGGTAAATTCTTTTCATCCAAAAAAGACTGATATGAAATTTTCTTCTGAATTAAAAGTTTTTCAACATTTGCTCTATAACTTTCATAACGTGTATAAGCAACTTCATTGCTTTTATTCACCATATTTTTATTTTTTATAGTAACTTAATGAAAGTTATTCTAAACCATGTAACCGTTCTTCAAGATTATTTCTTTCAGACAACAAATTTTCACGTTGAGAATCATGTTATTAAGATTTGTAAACTTCAAACAGAACTGCTTTTTTGTCGTTCCCGTTCCCGCATTTATATGAGCCGTGTTGAGAGTTTCTTTTTTTGGTTGGCTGTACAGATAAAACAGCTACAATGCCTGCCGATATTGCAAAATCCAACTTTAAAAGCTGGGCTGTTTAATACCGCTAGTATTGTAGCTGTTATTATCTTTATTGAATTTATCATTAACCCCATGTACGGATCAAATCGTAATTTTCTTCTGTTACCTGAGTATATGCGTTATGTTCATCACAAGTTGGACAATATTCAGGAGCCTCAGGTCCTACTACAATGTGTCCACAGCTTAAACATTCCCAGATTTTTACAGAGCTGTCTTTAAGCTGAGCTGATGCTGCATCTTCTTCATTCAACAATGTACGATAGCGTTCTTCATGACGCTTTTCAACTGCAGCTACTGCACGGAATTTTGCAGCTAATTCAGGGAATCCTTCTTTTTCTGCTGTTTCAGCAAATTTAACATACATATCAGTCCATTCATAATTTTCACCGTTTGCTGCAGCAGTAAGGTTAGCTTTTGAATCACCAATGCCTTCCAGTTCTTTCAACCACATTTTTGCATGGTTTTCTTCGTTTTTGGCAGTCTTTGTAAAGATGTCGGCAATTTTTTCATTACCTTCATCTTTTGCCACCTGAGCAAAATATGTATACTTGTTTCTTGCCTGTGATTCACCAGCAAAAGCTGCCAAAATGTTTTTTTCTGATTCTGTTCCTGCGTACTTACTCATAGTTTATTCCTTAAAATATTAATATTTTTTCACAATTGACGTTAATCCATTGTGTTATTTACGAATTATAGCATATCTCTTCCAAAATTCTCAAACCTTCTTTTAAATTCTGACCAAGGATTTCCTGAGTTTTTGTAAATTCATACTTTTCATGAAATTTTTCCTGCATCTTAAGAAATTCTTTTTTTCCGTATTTTCCTACAAACAATGCCTGAGCTTTAGCTGCATTTGCACCGTCACATTCAGGAGTGTAAAAACCTTTTTTGCAGCTTTTAATTTCTGAACATTCCCAGCAGCCGTCAAAACCTTTTTCCTTGCAGCATTTTGCGTTAGGACATACTCCGTCTGGAGAACAGGTTGCAAATGAACAAGTGTTATATTCCGTTCTGCAGGAACCACACCATTGGCTCAAAAAACAGTGGTTGCATGAAAATCCGCAGTAAGCAACTGGATTTACACCTTTTCGTGCCAATTTACACAGCTTATTTTTGATTCGTCGCATTGCTTCAATATGCATAATCCAGTGACGGCTGAAAGGCATTTTCAAAAGTCCTGCTACATTTTTTGCGCACCAGTAATCAATGAGCCACCAGGCTTTTTCATCCGAACTAACTCCACCACAAGATTCAATCCGTTGTCTGTCTGAATCAGCAAACTTCTTTTTAAGCGAAACAAAATCCAGACCTTTCAAATATTCGTCGGTAGATTCTTTTACTGCCTTTGCATATTCATATAAAACTTTTACATCAATGGTTTTTGAAAATTCTGCAATCTGCTGACCTGAAAGTTCGTTACCGGTTGTAATAATTTCCGCTCCGATTTTTTTCTGCCACTCCCCTCTTTCTAAAACTTGAGAATTATTCAAAATCAATGTATGAAGGACAATATCTTCAATTCTAAAGACGTGCCAGATAGAATAAGCCAAAGTCTTACTGTGATAACCGTCGGCTCCTGCGAAAGGAAGCTGCCAGAAGGCATCTTTTGGATAGCTGTTTACAATCTGAGTAATCTGTTCAAAAAGTGAGTCCCGCAGGTCCAGCAGCACTTTTATTCCATCCTTAAAAGTTGCTTCTTTTGAAATCAGTTTTTGAAACTCTTTGTTTTTATCTGACCAGTCTTTATCCATGTAAGTTCTCCTTACTACACTTTTTATTTTGCTTTTACCGAAATCCAGATTTCCGTGTAAGTTCTCCCCACATTCCCGGTGATTATTTGTCCTTTTTATTCCGCAACTTCAAGTTGCAGTGTTCTGTGAAAAAGCAATTGTGGGTTGTTAGTCATACTTTTATTTGTATGTTATATTCATTATATCAACGCGTTGCAAACATAACCACATTAAAAGGAGGTTGATTCTATGAGTTTTGGAAAAAATCTTCAGTATTTACGAAGATTATATAGAAATCTAACACAGGAAGGTCTGTCAGAAAAATTGAATGTGAGCCGTCAGACTGTTTCTAAATGGGAAACTGATGATGCAATGCCGGAAATGGATAAAGCTCTTGAACTTTGCAAAATCTTCAACTGTACGCTGGATAATCTTTTTAGAGATGAAATGTCTGTTCCGGATGAAAAATATTCAAATCTTCGAATAGAAATGGTAAAGGGATTTCGTTATATTGCCCATACTGTTTTGAGCACAACTCCAGAAGATGATGCTTTGGACAGAGTTTTCAAATATGCAAAGGAATGGGAAATTGAAAATCCTAAGGTTATCGGCTGGGACTTTCCGTTTCTTTCTCCAGAGCAGATTAATATTTACCACATGCACGGTTACACAGCCGCCCTTATTTTGCCAGAAGGAATTGTATCTAAAAACAAAGAGCTAGAAATCCGTCAGCAGGGCGACCATAATTACGCGGCAATCCACATTGAGCGTCCTTTTGAAAATCCTTTTGTTACAATTCCCGGTGCTTACCGAACTTTAATGGATTACATGAAAGTTAACGGTTGGGAACATGAAGAAAAGGATGTTATTCCATGTTTCGAAACAGACGGTGATACTATGGATGTTTATATTGCTTGTAAATAAATCTCTGTGATAATGGGGAGCTCCACCAGACTCCCCTAAGATACCATTTTTATTCAATGGGCAACTGAACTTCTGTAAGCCAGTCTTCTACAGATTCTTTATTCCAGATGCCATCAATGTAACATTCTCTGGAAAGTCCTGCAATTTTGTAACCGTTTTCTTCTGCATATTTCATGATGAATGCATAAGCTTCGCCAATTTCGTCATAAGCACCTTTGTGGAAAATGCTTAAAACTTTACATGCGGTCAGTTTTTTGAATTTGATGTTTTCACTTTCAACACCAGCTTTTTCAACTGCTTCAACATGTCGGACAAGGACATCACTTTCCTTATATTCACCGTCAGGATATTCGCAGAATTCATAAGGCGGTTCACAGCATTTAAGGTCTGGATTGTATTTTCTTACTTCCTCACCTATTTCAGGAATTACCTGCATCATGTCCGAATATTTTTTCAGCCGCTTTTCCCAATAATAAACTGTCATCTCTGGAATTTCTTTAATTGTTACCTGATACTTCATACTGTCTTTCTCCAAAATATGATTGATTATAGAAAGACGAACATCAATTTCTTTCTGCTGATTTACAAGAGCTTTGGCTTTTTCTTCAAGGATTTTTCGCGGGTTCTTTCCCTTGAAGATTGCCTTGATTTCTTCTATTGATAAGTCCAGCTGACGGTATGATTTTATTCTTGCCGCAGTTGTAAGCTGATCAGTTGTGTAAAATGTGTAAGCCCGCCGGTCAGAGCGGGCGGTGTTCAATAGCAATGCGTTAAAAAAAATTGCGATGTAGCAATTTTTTAGCTTTACCTCCCATATCCTGTCCATTCGTCAACGGAAGCAGGAATCAGAAGGCCTTCCTTTTCATAGAATCTAAGAGCCTTTACAGTCATCTGACTCAGTTTTGAAAACTCACCAATCTTCAGCATTTTGTTCGTCTCCTTACAATATGAAGTCTAGTCTATGCCCTAAGGGGAGAGTCAAGAAAAGTTTAAATTTTTTATAAACTCCACAGACTTCTCTTTCATGTGAATTTTTTTTACCTGCCAGCCGTATTCCAGAAGTTCTTTTTTATATTTCAGAAAAGAATGATCCAGAGGAACGCCGGCAATGGTTTCGATTTCTTCATATGTGAGTTTGAGGGTATCACTACTCTGCTCTTTTATGTATTCCCAAAGCTTTAGGTACTTGCTCAAAGATTACCTCCTGGGCAATCATACGGCTGTAACCGTAAACTGCCATCAGATGATAGATGTTTGGACCGTCTGGGGCGTAATCGAAAATCGATTTTATCAGATTGTTCAAATCATATTATCTCCATTCAGACTCAAAATAAAATCAGTTTTGTTTTTAAAAATATTTTATGTTAACTCCATTTATAATTTCATTGTCATTGCAGAATCGTTGGAGCTGAAACCCATTGATTCATACAAAGGCCTTCCTTTTTCAGTTGCATCAAGGCTGATTTCTGTCACTTTCCGAGACTTTGCTTCCTCTATCAGAAGCTCCAGCATTTTTTTTGCAAGCCCCTTGCGGCGAAAATCTTTTTTCACATACACATTCATCAAATGGGCGCGCTTTCCTGTTGGATGAGAAAAAGTCGGCATCATGGAAAGATAGCACAGGTTTGCACATGCTACAGGTTCTCCGTTTTCAATGCAAAGAATATCGGTTTGAGTTTCACCGGTACATTCAAAATTCTCTCTGCAGTTTTCAATGAATGACTTGTCGAAAACGTAATCGTCTGAAAGGCTGTTTACTTCCTTCAGCATTTCCATGCGAATCTTCATCAATGTTTTAATGTCATTTTTAGTTGCCTTAATGATTTCCATTTGTTATTCCCCGATCCACCACTCTGGAGTAATGTCTCCAAGCTTTATGATTCTTTCATTTTCGTAGTCCATTAAAATCTCGATTCCCTTGTACGTCTTTGGCATGAGCTGAACCATAAGTTCACGGCATGCACCGCATGGAGCTCCGCATTTTCCGTCAGGCATGACAGCGGCAACTTTTGTAAATTCATTTTCGCCGTTGGTAATCATGTTGAAGATTGCGTTTCGCTCGGCACAGATTCCCAAAGTTGAGCAGGTGTCAATGCAAACACCAGTGTAGATTTTTCCACTTTTTGAAAGAATGGCTGCGGCAACTTCTCCGCCAGAAACATAGTCAGAAATCTGTCTTGGATTCTGCACTTCCTTTGCGGCGTTATAAAGTTCTGTCCAGATTGCGTCCATATTTTTTTCTCCCATAAAAGTCAAGAAGATTGTTTCAACAATCGATTGACTTTTTACGCTGTTCCGTAATGTAATGAGGAACAGCAGTTCAATAATGAGGCTGTCCAATAAGTTTGCATTACGGTGGTTGAGTTTATCGAAACCACCACATTTAGTGTAGCAGTCATTTCGACAAGCTCAATGAGCGCAACACTCATTACTTTTGGGACAGTCCCTAGGTAAGATAAAACTGCGCTATTTTAGCTGTTTTATCTTACACCTCCTGTTATTCTTTTATTCCCCAAAGTTCAAAAGGTCTGTTCTTCAGTTCTCCGGCATAAAGGCTAACCACATCAAGAATATCAAAATACATTACATGACAGTTGTATCAGGAAGACTTCTGAAAGTGTCAGCAATAATTCCCATGGCAGTTTTCTTTTTAAGTATCAATGCGTTCCATCTGGGCTATGGTCTTGTTTCTGTAAATCAAATCATTGCGGACTGTAAAACCAATCTTTTCCCAGAAACTGTTTCCGTTTTTGTTTTTTTCAAAAACCACAAGGGCAACTTTTGTGATTCCTTCTTTTTCCAAAGCAGCCATCGCATTTTCAACAAGAGTTTTTGTAACATGCTTTCCGCGGAACTCTGGAAGGACTGCCGTATGATAAATGTAACCTCTCCGGCCGTCGTTGCCTGCCATTATTACGCCAACAATTTTTTCATCTTCCTCCGCAACAAAACAGGTGGCTGGATTCCGCTTCAAGAATTTTTCAATTCCTTCTTTGCTATCATCAACTGAATTCAATCCCATTCCTGGTGTATTTATCCAGAGATTGTAAATTGAATCGTAGTCAGAAATTTGCATCAGTCTAAAATTCATTTTTCTTCCCTTCCAACCATCTTCATCATACCTGCACCACGATATTATAATCCTTAATGATTTATTGACTGGTTTTCTCAAAATTGAAGCTTTTTAATATTCAATGTCGCTGACAATTTTTTCTGCCAGTTCCTTTCCATAATTATCTTTCACAAATTCAATGGCCATATCAATTCCGGCCGAAACTCCTGCCGAAGTGTAGAATTTTCCATCTTTGCAGAATCTTGGTTCCTTTTCCCATTTTACAGCCGGCCCACATGTGCAAACCCAGTCAAAGGCTTTCTTGTTAGAAGTTGCAGTCTTTCCGTCCAAAAGTCCGCATGCTGCAAACACCGCACTTCCAGTACACACGCTTAGGCGCCAGTCAGATTTTTCGCAAATCTTTTTTATTGCAGACAATTCTTCTGAATCTTTTACAAGCGGTCTTGTTCCTCTTCCGCCTGGAATCAGAAAAATTCCTCCGGTCTCACATCTGTCCAAAGACTTTGTAACAATTTCTGTTTTCTGTGCACTTTTTACGATTCCGCCTTTGAATGAATAATATTCCGGCTCCAAATCAGGCACCCTGCACAGAATCTCCACAGGACCAAACAAATCAAGGGTTTCAAAACCTTCAAAAAGATAGAAATTTATTTTCATAAAAAGCCTCTGTATTTGTAATTTTGAATACAGAATACTGATTTTTTCAAATGGTGATAACTCTTTGAAAGATAAGTTTCAATTTTTCAAAGGTAAGATACAAAATAAATTAAGATTATTTCAAATTAATTAACGTGAGACCAACAAAATGCACAATAAAATAAGGATAAATTCTCCTTCTACTGCATTTTCTTCAGAAAATCTTTCTGAGAACGCTGCAAGTGTAATCTGTAAAATATTTTCGCCTTCACCTGTTATGTCGATGTAAGCCAAAACCTTGCCGTCTGTTCCACAAACCACAAAAGTACGTCTATTCATTCAATATTGCATACACATAAGTATCTTTCCAAATTGGGTTTCCGTTCTCGTCCTTATATAAGTAAATGTTTTTATGAAAAAATGCCTCTCGTTCCATACCTACTTTTTCAAGCAGTTTCCATGAACAGATATTTCGTGGATCACATTCTGCATATATTCTATGTATGCCATTATTAAAGCATTTTCTTATTACTGCAGATAAAGCTTCACTTGCATATCCATGGCACTGATAATTCTTATTTATGATATATCCAACTTCCCTGGACTCAAAATCTCTTTTCCCACAATATATATTTCCAATAACTTTGCAATTTTCTTTTAGTTCTATTGCGTAGAATTCATCTGATTGAACTCTATATGACAGATGTTCCTTTCCATTTTCATAAGTTATTCCTGGATATCCTTCAAATTCATCGTTCTCACGTTGAACGAGATATTCAAACAAATCATCGTAATCGGAATTTTTAAACATTCTTAATATTAGTCGTTCAGTTTCTATTATCATTTCATAAGCTCCTTCCACCACAAAACATCAATTTATTTCACTTGCAAGCAATATAAACATCCATACTCGCTCCATCCGTCTCAAAACATGGAATTACTTCATTTTCGACATGAACTTCATAAGCAACATACTCGTGGGAAAACTCATACCCAAGTTTCTGTGCAAGATGCACAGAGTTCATATTATGGGCATCCCAGCTTGGATACAAACCTTCTTCAAGACAATTCAGAATCAAAGCGGAACAGCACACCGTTGCAAGATGATTTCTCCGTTCTGATTCCAAAGTATCTACTTCAATTTCAATTCCGTTTTTATAGCGTGTGTAGGAAGAAGCTCCTGCAACAATTTTCCTATCTTTAAGTGCAACAACACCACGCCCCAATTCAAGGTATTTTTCTTTTGTGCCAAATGCAGAAACAAAATCTACAGTTTCAGGATTTTCAAAGCATTTGTCATAAAGTTCTGAATCAATTTTTTTAAGTTCATATCCTGAAGGTAGCAAGGATAAATTTGCTTTCAGTTTTGCAACATCAAACTTTGTATCTTTTTTAATGGCATACCGAGTAAAACACTTTGAACCAGGGTAACATTCTTCTATAAGCCTTGCCCATAATTCGTTCTGTGGAACCATAATGTTAAATCCGTTTCCTTTGTTCAGAACCAGTTCTTTGTCTGGCTCTCCTGCGAAAAACATAAAGCATCCCACATAAGCACAGGCTGACTTTGGATTTTCTCTTTCCGTCACAAAGATTTTTCCCATCATATTCTGAAGGCATGACCAGATTAAAGTTTCTTCCCAATTTGCAAATATTGTTTCAATTTTGTGAATATCGCCTGCTTCGTACACCATAGAATTCTTTCTCCTGTTTTTTCAAACCACTTTGTCGTTCAACTTTGCATACATCCTATGAAAACCAGCTGAAAAGTCATTTTTAGGGTAAGTTCTAAAAATTGCAATTTTTAGAGATTTACTTATTCACTTTGCTGCTTCACGCAAAACTGCTTCATTCCTTCAATCAAAACCTGCAAGGAAATTTCAAAACTTTCTTCTATTTTTATTGGATTTCCAAAAGAATTGTGTGCTTCCAGCAGAATAAATCCTTCTAGAAAAGCACGGAATGTTCTAAGCAAATGATTTGCATTTTCCAGGCTGATTCCCATTTTTCCAGTCTGCTCAAAGAAAAATTTGTATAAACCTTCTGTGGAATTTTTAAGTTCTTCACTACTATATTTGTTGTACCAAAGCATAGCTTCAAAAACACCAGGATTTTCCTTTGCAAATTCATAAAAAAGACGGGCATAATTTTTTATGGAAGTTTCAGGATTTTCATTTTCCGCTTTTGCAACAATTTCCGTAGAAACTTTCTGCCAGCCGTAAATCATAATCCACTGAATCATTTCGTCCACAGTCTGAACGTGATAATAAAGAGAAGGTTTTTTAATTCCCAGGTTTTCCGAAAGCGTGGTTACAGAAAGATACCCCAGCCCTTTTTGGTTTGCCAGCTCAATTGATTTTTGAAGGATTTCTTCTTTTGAAAACCCGGTTCTTGGCATAAAAATCTCCTCCTGTATTTTCTAACTTTGTTAGTTTATTATATTCTAATATTGTTAGATAATCAAGAAAAAAAATCTTCCGCCAGGCGAGCCTTTACCTGGGACTCACCTACTCTCCGATAATTCTAATTAATTTTTATTTCAGCTCAAAATCCGTACGAATATTCATAACAACATCTACAGTGTGCAATATTTCAACTAAACGTTTATCCAGATCCGGATTATTATCTTTATAATCAATTTCGGCTAATTCAGGTCGAACTGTAAAGGCAAGAATTTCTTTTCCCGTGCTGAACTGTGCATTAACTGTTGCTTTATTTCCACGAGCATCAAGGCGAATCCATTTATCAAGATCTCTGATATAAACTGTATTTAATGCATGAATAATATAGCCGTCACTGGCATCATCGGCACGTGTGAGTTTCTGATAACTGATTCCAGATGGAATTCCATTTCCCCGCAGAAGAGCGGCAAGCAGACAGGATTTTGTCCAGCAAATTCCAGTTTTATTTATTAAAACTTCACTTGCATTTTTTGAAACGAGATTTGTTTTTACATCCCAGGAATGAGAAATTTTATCCCTCACAAATTCATAGGCATTTTTAATGTAATCTATGTTTGAGGTAGATTTTTCTTTAAGCAGATTAATTTGTTTTGTAATAATAGGATTACTGTAATCAATACTTTCTGTTTCTTGTAAAAAAATATTCATGTCTGACATTCTTGTATTATGTTACTCCATAAGAATCATCGGCAATATCCTGCAAATTTTTCAGAATAGGATTATCTACTTTCTCTGTTTTTACATCATAAACATCTCCAAATTTTTGTCCAGAAGATTATTTAAGCCAGAAGTAATTTCTTCATCTGTAAGCAATCCATCCTTATTAGAATCCCAGTTTGTGTTTATTTCATACAAACCTACATCTGTTCCTGTTGCCTGTGAATCTACTTTTGCAGCAGCTGTCATTTTGCATCCTTCCTTCGAGAAAAGTTCCTCTTTTCCATTCATGGAGTCATCAAAAAAATCTGTAAAAATACCATATTTATCTTTATTTTTCCTATAAAACTTCATCGTAAGCTTATCCGCATACGAACCATCGGTAATCTGTCCAAACAATCCGCTTGTTTTATACGTAAGAGTTTGATATAGATGTTTATTACCGAATGTATAATTTATATTCATCGGGTAGTTTATCCATAAAATTTTTAGTTGCGATAATTCTTTTACCTTTTGATGATATTTGGTTATTTCCGTAAACAAAGTATAAAGCTTTATCGTTAGATCTTAACCTTGGTAATTTTACAATTTTATTGTTATTCAGATTTATGTATTTTAATTTATCTTTATGATTTGTAAGAATACTAAAATCCTTCAAATTACAATTTGTAATACCAAGATACTCTAAGTTTTCCATTTGATTTATTTCTGGAAACTTTATAAAAGAAACTGAGTCAAAGGATAGTATCTTTAAGTTTTTACATTTCTCTAGAAAGCTTAAATTGTCAATCTTGATATCATTCATTACGAGAGTTTCCAAATTTTTGCATTTTGAGATAAATGAATAATCTTGAATAAAGGCTGTTCCCTCTAGAATGATACTCTTTATCGTGGAGTTTTCTGTATCCATGATTACTTTCGAAATTTTGCTCCCATAACCGATGTGCAAAGTATCAGAAATATCAATGGAAGATATAGTTTTATTTTCAATAACTTTTATGTTCTCTGCATAAAGAGAAAACATAGATAGTATGGATAAACATAGTATTAGTTTTTTCATAAATATTTGTTCCGTCGTAATAATTATTCCTAATTTCGAGTTTAAGAAATATTCATAACTCGAAATTAGGTTGTTTAATATTAGTTCAAAGGTACATAAACAGAATGGTCTACAGCTGTTCCGTTTATACTCCAATCAGATTCTGTAACAGGTTGGATTCCGTCACTGTTCCAAACATGATAAGAGTTTCCTCATTTCTGGGACAGCAAAACATAATTTTTTATAACTCGCATAATCCTAAAAAGAATATAACAGAATATAAAATATATTTGTTAAATCCAAATATTGATTTTTTTGAACGGTTATCAAGAATTAGTTCGTTTTCTACGAACCAAAAAAGTCTTTTCTTTAAATAGCCTGAATTTCGAGTTTAGTTAAGAATTTACAAAAAAAGCGTAAATCTTTAAAATTTTAATCACCACAAAAAAAATCAAAAAGAGTTACGCTTATTTATGAACAAATTTACAACTTAACCAGCATGTTTTTCAAGAGCCTTAAAGGAAATTTGATGTATGAATTTCTTATTTCAAAGTTCAATGGAAAACGAGGTCCTCAATGGAAATTAAGTCTTGAGCAGATTGTCGCGCTGAACATCTACAGATTTCATTTTAAAATGGGAGATCTGAAAAATTATCATAAAATGATAAAAGAACTGATGAGTGACAAAGTTCCAAATCTCCCGAATTATGAGAATTTCATGAAGGCAACAAACAAATCGACTGTATTTATCCTTGCATTTATGAACTTCCTGATGGAAATGAACAGGAAAAAGAATCTGAAATACATTACATGGATTCTACACCAATAACAGTCTGCATGAATCATAAGATTTACTCTCACAAAGTAACAAAGGGCATTGCAAAAAGAAGTAAATCTACAAAAGGATGGTGGTACGGATTCAAAATGAGCGGAATCTGCAATGAACAGGGCGATTTTGAAAACATCATTTTCAGTTATGCAAATATTGCTGACTGTAAAATCGCAGAAAAACTGGCAGAAGTTGTAAAGGGGACGATATTTGCGGATGCAGGGTATTTACAGAAAAAAGATGTTTTGAAACGAATGGAAGAAAAGGGAATCAAATTTGAGGTGGCTCCAGGATACTCTGCAAGTTTAAGACCATATTTTAGAATACGATAAACTTCTTTGTTTGTATAATACGGAGATTGAGAAAAGTCCGAAAAAATGTAATAATGCGTTTTTGAGTTTCTCGTTCAGGGTGAGCTGTTTTTGTCATTTGGATTCCTTCTGGTTACAATAATGGGTTTTATCAAAATTCTGCAGATATTTTTTTAGCATAAAGCAGCAGAAATAAGGAAATGTATAAAACTTACCATTGAATCCAATGTTTTTTTTGCAAAGTTTTATTCCATAATGAATATCCGCATATTTTTCCTTCTCAATCAAATTACAAAGTGATTTTGTTGCATTGTCGCTGGCTTTAACTTCTACAGGAATCAAACCTCTCATATCCCTCACAAAAAAATCCATCTCCAAAGTTGATTTTTCATTCTTAAAATAATAAAGACCATACCCCTGTTTTACAAAAGCATCTGCTATTATATTTTCATAGATTGCGCCTTTATAGGTATTAAAGTTTCTATTCTGCCTGAAATCAATCTGAGCCTCTTCATCAAGAGAGGCAATCAAAAGACCTGTATCACGCCAATAAATCTTATAATCATTCGGTTTGTAATTTCCCTTAAGTGGAAGCTCCGGACTTTCAAGACAATAACAGATATTAATGATTCCGGCATCATTCAGCCAGTCTATTGTCCCAATGTATTCTCTGTTTCTAGCGCCAGGAGCAACTTTTGTAATTTGGTAACGCTTGTTTTCTTTTGCAAGAAAAACCGAAATATGATTATAAACATTCTTAAGCTTAGCCTTATCAAGCCCGAATGCATATTTTGTAATGTCATCTTCGTAAGATTTCAAAATCTGCCGCTGTTCCTGCAATGTACCGAAATAATTTTTATTGGTGATGAACATATCTACAACCTTAGGCATTCCACCCAAAGTTGTGTATTCCATAAAGTTTTCCATCCATACATTGTATTCAAGTTCGCCAAAAGGAGTCTGATTTATCATGTGTTCCAGAATGCTGTCTATTTGTTCCTGCTTATAACCTTTCGCCCAAAGGAATTCTTCAAAATCCAGTGAATACATTTCATAATCAGTTTTATAACCTACACTGACAGAAGTAATTTGATTGTAATTGATGCCCAAAAGTGAACCAGAGCAGATTACATCATATCTGCCGTCAATCTTAAAAAACTTAAGGCTCGTAGTGCAGTCAGGGAAAACCTGAATTTCATCAAAAAGAATCAATGTTTCATTTGGTATAAAATTCCAGTCTGGCCTTAAAAGAGTGATTTCCCTTATTATAGATTCCGGTGAATATCCATTTTTAAAAACCGTTTTAAACTGCGGATCAGTAATAAAATTGATTTCGATAAAGTTCTTGTAAGACTTTGCAAAATTCCTTACAGAAAAGGTTTTTCCAATTTGCCTTGCACCTTTTATTACAAGAGGGAGCCTGTCTGGATTGTTTTTCCACAGAATCAAATAATCATCTACTTTTCGCCTAAGCATAATGACATTATAAATCCATTAATCACATTTTTCCAGTATTTTTTGAGGTAAAAATCACATTTTTCCTTGTGTTTTGGGGCTATTTGCCACATTTTTCTCTACAAAACTTAAAGAAAATCGCACTTTTAAGGCAGACTTTTTCGGTAGAAAACACATTTAAGCTTTTATGAGGGAATTTTCAATAGCTTAATTCAATAAGTTCAACTAAAACACCTGTGTCAGGAAAGTTCTGAGGCTTCCAACGAGTTTCCAAATAAGCTTCAAAACAATTCTTATTCATATATGATGCAAATAATTGTTTGTGTGTTTCGCGATGTTCGTTGTCCTTGTTTGCAAGCAATTCAAATATGGGCTTAAAAATATTCCTGAACCTTTTATTTATCGCTTCAAAATATTTAGATTCACTTTCAGGGCGTTCTTTCACCACATAGACTTTTCCATTTTCAGAATAAAACTCCCCTGGTTTTATAGAATTCCAATCAGTTTTTGCTGAAATAAGCATTTCATTTTGAGAAACATCATTATTAAAAAATTGCCTAACCTTTTTTCCGTGTTTTAAATAGTAAGCAAGTTCATCTATAACTTCTAACTTTGTTAATGTAACAGGCTCTTCAGAATATATATTATATTTTACTTCAACAGAAAGACCTTCTATGAAGTCCTTCATCTCAGCAAAAAGTATAGAAAACTCAGTGTTATAACTGTCTTGTTTAGAATTTTTTGACTGAAGCTGTAATGTAAGAACAACAAGTAAAACCGACACGATTGTAAGAACAGGTGATAAAATAGTTGAAAAAACAGTACATCCTAATTCGATTTTCGATTTATTTTCTTTGGAACTATCTGACCTTTTTGCCAAAACACATGCTATTATTATTGAAATCAGAAATGTAGCTACAAGAATTATGATAAATATTGGAAGATTTATTTTCTCAAAAAAAGAAAAATTCTTTATATCTGCTAAATCAACAATTTTTTGTCCTGTAAGTTCTTCTTTACGAATGTGCTTTGTTTCGCTTATCATGCCCACAATAGCAGCTGTAAGCAGTAAAATTCCATAAACAAGTCCTACAGACCAAGAACATAGAGCCTTCAAAAATCCCTTCACGCCTTTTGCATAGGACTTCATTGGCATTTCATATACATTTGGTTTGTTTTCTTTACCTTTAACATAATCATTGTACATTCCAACGAATTTATGTTCCTGTTGCAAATATAAAGCATCCAAGATACAAAACAAAATAACTGGAATAAGGCAAATCCAAATAAACAATTCATTATTCGTTTGCGCAAAAATAGCCAGTAAAGCTGCAACAATCGCAATGCACCAGCCCTTAGCCTGAACAGAATTTGTATTCATTCGTGCAATATTGTTCTGAAGGAATTGTAGATATAAGCGGTCATCTTCTGTCATAGTATTTCTCCTAACTTACTTGCTTAACAATATCATATTTATCCCAATTGTTTTTAATTTGCAATGATTTTTCAATATAAAAATTTGGGTCTTTCATAAAATCTACCCATTTTACAGATTGGATATAAGATTCATCTCCAACCAAAACTGTTTTATTTGGACAGTTTTTATACTCAGGCTCTATAATGTTAAACATATTTTTTGCTATAATCGTGAACAATCTTCCCGTATATAATGTCCGGCAACTGCAATTAGAATAACATTTATTTTCTTCAATATAATAATCATAAGAACCATTATTATCTGGTAAAACTATGGCTATAATAGCATTCGGTGTTTTTCGTCTGTCATTACGATTTATTTCTTTTAAGGAATATGAAATTTCCCAAGGAATCCATTGGTCGTCTTCGTTTCCGGATTCTTTCATATTTGGTGAAATCATAACAATCGTTACAGAACTATCATAGATTTTGTCTCTAAGATGTGATGCAATAGTTTCATCCTTAAAGTCGCTCAAATCCTCTCCATCTTTTTCACCTTTATTAATATGATTTTTCTTTTCTAGTTTCTGTTGCAGAATATCAACATAATCACGGACTTTAGTAGGTTCCCAAGCTTCTTCGAACACATTCTTCAAGGGATACACATTTGTATCTTTGTATTTATATGAAATAAAAATCTTATTACCCGTAAAAGAAACTCCTTCAAGAATCACCTTTTACATCCGTAGAAATTTGATAATTTACAATATTACAGCACATTCAATATATCTAAAACCTGATGGATTTTTGCACTAAAACTGACTGCAGATTCTTTTAAGTGCATCTTCAAGAATAATCCGTGGAGTTGCACAATTAATTCTCTGAAACTTCTCCCCTTCCTTTCCAAACATACTTCCGCTATCAAGCCAGACTTTTGCTTTATTCAGGATCCTGTCATTTATTTCAGAATCTGAAAGTCCGGTCTCTGAAAAATCCAGCCACAAAAGATAAGTTCCTTCTGGAACCAGAACTTTTATTTGTGATGCATTTTCTTCTATATATCTCTTCGCAAACAGAATGTTTTCCCAAATATAAGATTTTACAGAATCAAACCAGTCAGCCCCTTCCGAATAAGCCGCAGTAGCTGCAACAATTCCAAAAACAGAAGGTTCATCATAACCAGTCTTATCCAGTTCTTTGGAAAATGCTTTTCTCAGCTTTTCATCTGCTATGAAAATATTTGAAAACTGCAACCCTGCCAGGTTAAAACTTTTGCTTGGGGCAGTACAAATAATTGAATTCTTTAAAGCCTGTTCAGATAAAGATCCGTAAACGGTATGAACATTACATCCAAAAGTAATGTCAGAATGAATTTCATCACTCACAACAAGAACATTATGTGCAAGACATATTTCAGAGATTTTTTGTAATTCCTGTTTTGTCCATACTCGTCCGCCTGGATTGTGAGGAGAACATAAAATAAACATTTTCACATTTTCCTGCACAATCTTTCTCTCAAAATCATCAAAATCAATTTCGTAATGATTATTTTTCAAAATAAGGGAACTGTTTACAACTTTTCGTTGCAAAGAATTTATAATATTAAAAAACGGATAATATACCGGTTTTTGAATCAATACGCTTTCACCTTCATTTGTAAAAGCCTTAATAGCGGCAGCCAAAGCAAAACAAACTCCTGGAGTATTCACAACCCATTCATTCTGAACTTCAAAATTATGGCGCTCTTTATACCATTTTTTTAAAGCATCATAATATCTGTTATCCGGACGACTATAACCCCAGATTCCGTGAGCTGCTTTTTCTGCCACCGCTTTCTGAATACAAGGAGCTGTAGGAAAATCCATATCAGCAACCCATAAACTTACTGCATCTTCTGGCTTTCCTCTTTTATTTGCCAGATCATATTTTATTGCATTTGTATTTTTTCTATTTACAACAGTATCAAAATCAAATTTCATTTTTTCCTCCTGATTTTCCGGGAGTTCCCTTCACTTCGTTCAGGTCGCGCTTTTCACACTTCACCGTCTTGCGCGGCTCATCCCTGCGCTTTGCTCCGGGACTAAAGGTGTTCCAATCGCTAACTCTTAAACGCCTGTTTTAAATCTTCAATTAAATCTTCAGCATTTTCAATACCAACAGAAAGTCTCAAAGTTGCAGGAGTAATTCCATTTTTTAAGCGGAGTTCTTCAGGAACATCTGCATGAGTTTGAGTTGTAGGATAGGTAATTAAAGTTTCTACACCCCCAAGACTTTCAGCATACTGAATCAATTTAACAGAACCAAGTATTTTTTTAGCTTTAGCTTCATCAGTAACATTAAAAGTTACCATTGCACCAAAACCTTTGGACTGCTTTTTCATAATTTCATAACCAGGATGTTCTTTAAGCCCGGGATAAATAACCTTTGTAACAGACTTTTGATTTTTAAGCCACTCTACAATCTTAAATGCATTTTTCTGAGTAGCTTCCATTCTTAAAGCCAGAGTTTTAATTCCTCTTAAAACAAGCCAGCAATCAAAAGGAGCAAGTCCAGCTCCTGTGGTTTTAATTAAAAACCTGAGTTTTTCCTGAATCTCTAATTTATTAGTAACAATAAAACCTGCCAGAGTATCATTATGGCCTGCAAGATATTTTGTTCCGCTATGAATCACAACATCAGCACCAAGCAAAAGAGGATTCTGAAAATATGGTGAAAGAAATGTATTGTCTACAATCAAAAGAATTCCATGACGCTTTGCAATTTCTGCCAGATTTTTAATGTCTGTAACATTCATCATAGGATTAGTTGGAGTTTCAATATAGACTGCTTTTGTGTTTGACTTTATTAAGGACTCAACATCATCACAACTGCAGTTTGCCCTTGTAAACTCAATTCCATTTTTTGCAGTAACATGATCAAAAAGGCGGATTGCCCCACCATAAAGATCTGAATCAATTATAAGATGATCTCCAGGTTTGAAGATTTCAAAAAGTAAACTAATAGCTGCCATTCCTGAAGACAAAGCAAAAGCATCTATTCCACCCTCCAGCTGAGCCACCACTTTTTCAACTTGTGCTCTTGTTGGATTCTGTAATCTTGAATAATCAAAACCAGTACTCTGTCCTACTGCCGGATGTGCATAAGTTGCAGTCTGATAAATAGGAAAACTTACTGAACCATAATGCAATGTTTTTTTACATTCATCTTCTGTATTTTCTTCTTCAACTAAATGAAGACATTTTGTTTCTAGTGAAACTGCCATTTTTGTATTCCTTTCTAAATAATTTGTACGGATAAAATTTGCGTTAGTGCATGGAAGCCCGAAGTTGGTAAGCAGCTTTGCTGCGTCCAATGGAGCGAAAGCGGAAGGCTGGAACGCACGACGGCGTCGGTTGAGCCTGTCGAAACCAGCCGGAACGCCCATACTTTATTACAACAATTATTTATACATATTTGTAGAAAGATATTTAAAAGCATTATCTGCCAGAATTACAACAATATTTTTGCCTTTTGCCTCCGGACGTTTTGCTATCTTACTTGCAACCCACAAAGCAGCTCCTGCCGACTGACCAACAAAAAATCCTTCTGTACTAACAAGTTTTCTTCCAGTTTCATAAGCATCCTCTGCCACAACATCAAAACATTCATCCCATTTTGTATCAAAAGCAGTAAAAAGCGGAGGATAATTCTGTTCAGGAACTCCATTAAAATTCAAAACCCCGTCAATTGTATTTCTGTCGGGAAAATTCGGATTTTTCTTAGACTGTTCCGCCGGCTGAGCTCCAATAATCTTTACATTAGGATTCTTTTCACGGAAATATTTTGCAAGACCGCTTAAAGTTCCACCAGTACCAACAAGCTGAACAACATAATCAACCTTACCGCCAGTAGCTTCCCAGATTTCAGGCCCTGTTCCTTTTACATGTGCCAGCGAGTTATTAATATCGGCACACTGATTCAAATAATACCATCCGTTCTGTTTTGCAAAAGCTTTAAATACTCTATCCAGTCCTTCCATTGAAAGACCGTTTTGCAAAAGTTCTGGAAATCCCGGTACATCAGTTACCTGCAGCAAAGTTGCACCCAATGCCTTAAGAATCTGGGAACGTTCCTTAGAAACACCAGGCTGAATTACAATCACCAGCTTATACCCCTTTGCATTAGCAAAGGTTGCTTCTCCGATTCCTGTGTTTCCGCTGGTATAATCAAGCAAAGTGTCACCAGGTTTTATGTCGCCACGCTTTTCTGCTTCTTCAATAATATTCAAAGCCGCCCGATCCTTTACACTTCCGCTTGGGTTAAAATATTCAAACTTTCCTAAAATATTTCCAACCGCCCCCTGAGCTTCTTCAAATCTGTGCAGCCTTACAAGAGGAGTTTCTCCAACCAGTTCTGTAATTGAATCATATAATTTTGCCATTTCATTTCTCCTACAAAAAGTCAAAAACCAATCTTCAGATTTGTTTTTGACTTTTTAGCGTTCGCGTGAGCGAACAGTACAATCTACAACATCTGCAACGCAGATTTGCAAATATAAAAGTGCCGCGCTATTTGAGCGGTGCTTTTATATTAGTTCTCCCATAAAAAGTCAACGAACAAGTCGACTTTCTAAAATACTTAATTCATGGCAGTCAAAGCTTCTTCTGCAAAAGACATTGGTTTATATTTGCCAATCATCTTTTGTACATCAAAATCTTTTTTGTCGCTGAGCATCG
>JAFOCI010000077.1 GCA_017381365.1 Treponema sp. | reverse complement strand
TTTTTAACGGTTCTTCGATTTTAGGCTGGATATGATTGTGCGCTTGGTGCAATTGAGATGGTAAATCTTATTAAGCAGCTTTAAATGCATAGTTTTTGACTCGCAGGATGAATCCTGCTCAGAGCCGGGGGAAGCGATGAACCTAAATGAACGCTGGCGCGTCCATTTTTAACGGTTCTTCGATTTTAGGCTGGGATGTATATTCAGAATGTTACGAGAGGGGGCAGTCGTCATCAAAAATTTTTTTATGAAGTTTTGTAACTTCAAGAAGAAATGTTATATTTTGCTCATCCAAAGAATTTAAAAGTCGTAAGAGTTCATTTTTTTTCCATTCGTATTGGTTTGACTTGTTTTTAAAATTTCTACCTGTCACTAAATATTCCACAGTAGTATTTAACACTTCTGCCATTTTAACGGCAGTATCAGCGGCTGGAATTGAATTTTTGTAAAGATACATATTTAAAGTAGCAAGACTAATACCGGCTTTATAAGCAAAATCTGTTTTAGAGAATCCATTGTATTCGATTTCAGACTCCAGTCTTTCTTTAAAAGATGTTTCCTTATCTAACATATTTATGAAAATAACAAAAAAAGATAAATATAATTTGATTTTATTTGTAAATAGATATATTATTTGTATGCAATTACATATAAATAACAATTTTTTGAGGACTTTATGAAAAAAATTATTACTACTTTTTTTGTTGCATTGTTTGCAGTAAGCACAATCTTTGCCGCTGGCGTAAAACGTGGTGGTAATGCAGATTTATCTATCTACTTGAACTCATCAGATACAGACATGGTTAGTAAAGACCTTGTAAGTCAGATTGTTGCATCACCTAGAATTTCTAAATTTGAAGATAAAAATGGTAGACCTGCTGTTGTTACTATTGGAAAAATCAAGGACGAAACTGGAGAATTTTTTGATACACAGATTCTTGCAAACAGTTTAAAAACTGCAATTTTGAACGAGGGTACTCTTGAATTTATGGCAAACAAAGATATTCGCGATGCTATGCGTAATGAAGTTGCTTCTCAGGCTGACCATGCTCGTGAAGATGTTGCAAAAGAAATGGATGCTGAAGATGCCGCAGATTATATGCTTACAGGCTCTGTAAAGCTTATGGTTCAGACTTCAAGAAAAAAGCAGGAACGTACTTACGTTGTAAATATTGAATTAACTGATCTTCAGACACACAGAACTGTTGGAATGTTTGAACCAAGAGAAGATGTTAAGAATTACCTTAAAAAAGAAGGAAAAATTAAAAGCCGTTAGTTTTTAGAGGGTATCTCGAAACAAATAAACAAATCATTTTCTAAATATAAAAAGGAGAAGAACGAAAATGAAAAAAACAGTAAAGGCTGTAGTTTTGTCATCAGCCATTGCAATCGTATTAGCATCATGTGCTTCTACACCAAAATTTGATCAGGAAATGTACGATGCTGCATATAACAGCGAAGATTATGCAACTTGTGCTGCTATGCTTGAAGGAAAAAAACCTGGAAATAATGCAATCAAGAATTCTCTTGATGTAAATATGCTTAAATACTATGCAGATGATTATGCAGGTTCTGGAAAAGGTTTTGTAGAAACAAAACAGCAGTTCCAGGATGTTACAGCAGGAATGACTCCTGCTAAGGTTATGCAGGCAGCTCTTGTAAGCGAAAACAGTGTTGAATACTCTGGTCCTGTATATGAACGTATTTTGTCTTATTCTATGCGTGTTGTAGATTCAATTCAGCTTGATGCAATTGACAGTGCAGTTGGTGTAATGAATGATTACACAGGTACTTACAAGGATATTGTTGAAACTGTAGTAAATCAGCAGAAAGAACTTGAAGAAGCTGCTGAAGGTAAATCAGACGACGTAGAAAAAGCTTTGGAAGTTTACAAAAAAGCTGGACTTACTATTGATTTAGGACAGTTTACAGCACCTGCAAAATATAAGAGTTCTTATGAAACATCTCCATTGATGTCTTATCTTGGAACTGTTGTATATGCAGCAAATGATGATTTTGATCATGCTAAAGATTCAAGCTTGATGTTGAAAAAAGACAATGCTGATGTAGATGTTGCAGATACAGTTTCTGTTCCTGCAGGAAAAGGTCGTCTTGAAGTTCTTGCTCTTTCTGGAACAATTGGTAAGAGAGAAGAATTTGCAACAGATTTAGTTGCTGTAGGTGCCGTATATGGAATTCCTGTTATGTTTAAAATGACATATCCACAGTTCAATGCGGCAAATGCTAATCACAGCATTAATGCTGTAGAAGTAACTCTTAGCAATGGCGAAACAAAGGTTGCTTCTCTTGTAGAAGATTTTGATAAAGCTGTAGAAGATGATGTTAAGTCTAAGCAGGCTGGCGCTTATGCAAGAAGTTTGACACGTAACATTGTTAAGAACTCTGTTGCTATTGGTTCAGTTGTAGCTGCTGATATTACAAGACAGAAAGCTCCAAATGATATGGCTAAAAAAATTGCAGAAGCCGCTTACACAGCTGCTATTGTTGCATTGCCAAAAGCTATGCCTTTAATCATTGATGCAGAAAAAGCTGATGTTCGTCAGGGAGAATACTTCCCGCACATGGCAAGTGCTGCTGGTTTTACAGTAGATGCTGGAACTTATACAGTAACAGTAAAATATCTTGCTAAAGATAATTCAGTTGTTGCTGAAAAAACAATTGAAAATGTAGTTGTTAATAACGGAAAGGTTTCTGTAACAGTTGCTTCTTGTGCAAAATAAGTGAGAAATAAAAAAAATATTTTTGCCTGCATCCTCCGTGCAGGTTTTTTGTTTCAAACAACAATTAAATTGACAAAATTGTTGGAATAATACAAACTTAATTTGTATTAAAAATAAAAGGAGATTTTTTTTATGAAATTAAACAAACTTATTGCAGTTGCGTTAATGATTGTTGCTTTTACAAGTTTTTCAACATTTGCAGCAAGCAAGGCAAAAAAGACAAAGCAGTCTGTAAAGATGGTATTGGACTTTCCTGGAATTGAAGAAGGCATTGGTTATCCAAAATGGGTTTCTGCAGCTTTGAAACAGGATACACGTGGAATTGGTAAAGCTTTGAGTTTGAAGGACAGACAGGTTTTCTTCTTTACAAATAAAGGTCCAGATTTGGATTTCTTGCAGCATTGGACAGACACTGTTGATATGCAGGGTGAAATTGCAACATCTATGAGCCGTGTTGTAGAACGCGAAGTTAATTCATTGTATCAGGGTGGTACAGCAGAAGCAAAGAAAGAACTTGCAGATAAATTGAACATCAGTTCTAAAGTTCGTCTTTCTGGTATGGTAAAAGAAGCTACATTCTGGATTAAGTATGCAGCTCCAAAAAATCCAAAACAGAAGATTAAGAAAGATATGTCTAACGCTGATACTTACTACCAGTATTATGTAGTATATTCTATGGATAAAGATGCCTGGGACAAGCAGGTAAAAGCTGCTCTTGGAGATCCTGCTTTGAATGCAGAGGTTGGCGAATATATGCTTAAAAATGCAGCAGGTCTTGGAATTACTGAAGAAGCTGCTGATTCAAAAGAAATTGCAATAGCAATTGCTAAAACTGTTCGTGAACCAATTGGTAGCCCAGATGCACTTGCATTGGTAGAAGACGGTTCTGACGAAGAATACTCTTGGTTGGATGACTAATTCTTTTTGAAAAAACAGTAAAAGGCGAGCTTGTAATTTGTGTTGCAGACTCGTCTTTTTTTTTAGTCAGGTGAGATTGTGAAAAAAAAATTATTTACGGCGGTATTTTTTGTTTTATCTGCATTTTTTTTGAATGCTGAAAAAGTTGTAATTGACTGGCAAGGTAGTGACGAAGGAATTTCTTATGAACCGGCATGGTTAAGTCAATTTTTAAATAAAAAGAAAGATGAAAAATTGCGAGATTTTTTTTCGCTTAAAAAAAATGATTTGTATTTTATAGGAATTGAGGAAAATATAGATTTAGAAATGGCAAAAAATACAGCCAGAACTAATGCAGTCAAGCAGGCATCTGAAAAGTTGTGTACAGAATGTGGCTTTGAAAAAGATAGCAAAGTGCGTCTTAATGGTCTGGAACTGAAATATTCGTTTTGGCAGGAAATTGCAGAAGAAAATGATGAATCTAGTGTTTCGGAATACAAGGCTTTTTGTATTTATACAATTACAGCAGAAAATTGGAAAAGTCTGATAAAATTAAATCAAAAGAAATTATAAAAATTGCTGAATTATTAAGAATTCAATTTGGCAAAGTTTTGAGTTATAAGCATTTTTTTTGGAGGATTTATGAAAAAAAATATTTTTGTTATAGCAGTTTTAATGTTTGCAATAACTTTCTGTTTTGCAGCATCTAAAAAAGAAAAAGCAGAAAAACCGGCGTCTATGCCAAAATGGGTTAATACGCCTTCAGCTGTTTATTCGGCACAGGATTATCTGGTTTCTGTTGGAGAAGGTTTTGACCGTTCTGCTGCAGAAGTAAAAGCTGTACAGGGAATTGCAGCAACTTTTAAGCAGGATGTAAAATCTGATGAAACTGCAAAATCTGTAATGGTTCAGGCTCGCAAAGACGGAGTTGTTGCAACGGCTCAGATTTCCAGTTTTGATCAGCAGGTTATGCGCTCTGTTAACGAAGACGATTTAATTGGAATTGAGATTAAAGAATACTGGAATGATACAAAAAATAATAAATGGTATGCCATTGCAGTAATGGAAAAAAACAAAACAGCAGAACTTTATAGAGATTTGATTAAAGCAAACATTGCGTCAATCAATAAAATGCTTAATGAAATTAATGGGAATACTATTGATTCTTACACTTGCTGTAAATTTGCTGTAGAAGTTTCAAAAATTAATGAAGGTTATTATTCGCGTCTTGCTGTATTAAAGCCAGCAGAATCAAATTTTTTGAAAGATGATATGTATTCTTCAAAAAAATTGCAGCTGCGCGCTTTGGAAATTGCAAATAATATTCCTGTTTGCATTGTTATTGAAAACGATGTAAATGGTCAGATTGCACAGGCATTCGCTTCTGTTTTTAAGAATTTAGGATTTAAAACAACATTCAATCCTGGTTCACGATATATGGTTGCGGGTTCAGTAACATTTTCAGAATCAAAAACTTCTGATAATAAAACAATTCACTGTAAGTATGTATTGGACAGTTATCTTGCAGATAATCAGACAGACAAAAATATTATTCCGTTCTCTTTAAATGGTCGTGGTTCAAATATTACAAGTGAAGGTGCAAAAACAAGAGCCGTAAATTCAATCGTAAAAAAAATAAATGAAGGGTTTGCGGAAAGTCTGAACGGCTATATGACTCAATTTTTTGAATAACCTGGGGGCTGTCCAATAAGTTTGCATTACGGTGGTTGAGTTTATCGAAACCACCACATTTAGTGTAGCAGTCATTTCGACGAGCTCAATGAGCGCTACACTCATTACTTTTGGGACAGCCCCATTATTTAACTGGAAGTTTATAAAAAATTTGTTTTTTTTATTTACAAAAATCATTTTTCGCTCTTATAATCAGTTTTAACTTTATATTCTAAATTTTTTTATAGGGGAGCAAAATGAAAAAAATATTGGTTTGTCTTTTAGCTTCAATTTTGGCTTTAAGTTCTGTTTCTGCAGCTGGAGTAAAACGTGGAGGAAATGCTGATTTAACAATTTATCTTAATGAATCAGACGCTCGTGTTGTCTGTAAGGATATTGTTGCTCAGATTATTACATCTCCACGAATTGCAAAATTTGAAGACAAAAATGGTAGAGCACCGATTGCTACAGTAGGCAAAATTAAAGATGAAACAGGTGAATTCTTTGATACACAGATTATTGGTAATAGTTTAAAGACTGCAATTTTAAATAGCGGTGTTTTTGAATTCATGGCAAATAAAGATATTCGCAGCGAAATGCGTGAAGAACTGGTTGATCAGGCTGATCATGCCAGAGAAGAAGCTGCTAAGGAAATGGATTCTGAAGATGCTGCTGATTACATGCTTACAGGTTCAGTTAAACTTATGGTTCAGACTGCTGGAAAAAAACAGGAACGAACATACATAGTAAATATTGAAGTTACAGATCTTCAGACTCATAGAACTGTTGGTATGTTTGAACCATCAGAAGCTGTAAAAGATTATCTTAAAAAGATTGGAAAAATTAAGAGCAGATAATATATATGAAACGTAGTTCAATTATTTGCTTAATAGTTTCTTTTTTATTACTCTTTGTATCTTGTGCAACAACAGGTAAATTTAATCAGGCGAGATTTGACGAAGCCTTATTCAGAGGCGAATACGATACCTGTGCAGATATGCTGGAAAGAAAAAAAGAGTCAAAACATAATCTTTTGAAAAAATCACTGGATGTAAATATGTTGCGCTATCAGTCTGGTGATTATCTTGCGTCTGGAAAAGGTTTTTTGGAATCAAAAACTATTTTTCAGAAAACTACAGGTGCTTATACACCGGCAATGTATGTACAGTCTGCAATTGTAAATGAAGAAAATACTTTATATTACGGCCCTGTTTATGAACGTATTCTAACATATTCCATGAGAGCAATTGATTCTATCAAGTTGGATGCACTGGATAATGCTGTTGGAGTAATGAATGATTACACTGGTACGTATAGAGATATTATTAACGATTTGATACTTAAACAACGTCAGATTGAAGATGAGTCTGGTAATTTCCTTGAAAATTCTACTGTTTCAAAGTCTTTGGATATGTTATATAAAGGTGGAATTAATATTGATACCAATAAATTTAAAGCTCCAAAAAAATATCAAAGTCAGTATGAAACTTCACCTCTTATGTCTTATTTAGGAACTGTTGTTTATGCAGCTTATGGTGATAATGAACATGCCAGGGACTTTTATTCTGTTTTAAAAAAAGATAATTCTTCTCTTGATTTATCAGAAGTTTTAGAAGTTCCTCAGAATAAGGGGCATCTTGAAGTTCTTGCTCTTTCTGGATTGATTGGGCAAAGATCAGAATGTTCATCCAAACTTATTTTTGTGGGCGCTGTGGAAGGTGTTCCGATTTATTTTAAATTTACATATCCTCAGTTTTTGCCCCAAAAGCACCTTGTTGATGCTGTAGAAATTTCACTTTCCAATGGAGAAGTAAAAAAAGCTGCTTTAGTTGAAAATTTTGATGCTGCTGTTTTAGATGATGTAAAATCAAAACAATATGGTGCTTTTAATCGAAGTGTTGTCAGAAATATTGTAAAAAATGCTACTGCGTTGACAACTGTAATTTCATCAAGAATTTTGATGGAAAATGCTCCTTCTGATGTAGTTCGTTCAATTGCTCAGATTTCATATAATAGTTCCAGACTTGCACTTCCAATTGCAATGCCTTTAATTGTAGATGCAGAAAAAGCAGATATTCGTCAGGCGGCATTTTTTCCTCACATGGCAAATTCGGCTGGTTTCTCTGTTAAACCAGGAAGCTATGATGTTACAATCAGATATCTGAGTAAAGGTGAAGTTGTAGAAGAAGAAATAATAAAAGACGTTTTTGTTGAAAATGGCAAAGTAACTGTTGTGGCAGGTTCTACTGCAAAGTAGTAAAAATAACTGCATTAGATTGTATCATTTGATTTAAAACACTATAATTATTGCGAGAGAAATCAGACAACAGGTGTCAAATACTTGTTGTCTTTTTTTTCAAAAAACATAGAGGCGTAGTATGATTGCACAGATTTTAGCAGTGGCAATTTTTCTGGTAATGTTCGGTCTGATTATTACAGAAAGATTTCCAAAGCAGTACACCACACTGGTTTGCGGTGCACTTACGTTGATTCTGGTGTTTGTTTTAGGGATGCAACTGGATGTTCACTTTTTTGGTAAGGAATATTCAACTTTTGAATCCATAAAAGAAACATTGAATGTTCATAACATTTTTACAGCTGGTTTCTGGTATACGGCAGCTGGGGAAAATGAATCAAAGGGAATTGACTGGGCAACTATCATCTTTTTGACTGGAATGATGATTATGGTTGAAGGTATGGCTAGAGTAGGATTTTTCCGCTGGCTTTGTCTTAGACTTGCAAAGGCTGTTCAGTACAAGGTAATTTCGATTTTTATTGTATTCATGCTGATGAGTGCGATTCTTTCGATGTTCATTGATTCTATTACTGTTATTTTGTTTCTTTCCGCTGTTACTGTTGAACTTTCAGGACTTTTGAAATTTAATCCTGTACCTATGATTCTTGCGGAGATTTTCTGTGCAAACTTAGGTGGTTCTTCTACAATGTGTGGTGATCCGCCGAACATTATCATTGGTTCAAAACTTGGATATTCATTTGTAGACTTTTTGACAAACACTGGTGCAATTGCCGGCGTGGCTCTTGTTGTAATGATTTTCTATTTCTACTTTGCGTGCAGAAAACAGCTTGTAACTAAGGGTCAAGTTGATACTTCAAAATTCCCTGTTCCTGAGCAGGCTATTACTGATAAAAAAGGTTTTGGCATTTCCAGTGTGATTTTTGGTCTTGCTGTTGTTCTTTTGATAACTCACGGACAGACTCATTTGAGTGTTGCAACTATTGGTCTTGGAATTGCTATAATTACTGTAATCGCAAATGCAAAATATCTTTCTATCATAATGAAGAAAGTGGATTTTCCAACTGTTCTTTTCTTTATGGGATTGTTTGTTGTTGTAGGTGGTCTTGAGCAGACTCATATTCTGGAATTGATTGCTTCGTTCATTGAAAAGGTTTCTGCTGGAAATGCTTATGTAATGATTGCAATTATTATCTGGGTTTCTGCGTTTGCATCTGCATTCATTGATAATATTCCGTTTGCGGCTACAATGGTTCCTGTAATCAGTGCTTTGGCTGGTGCTACAGGTGTTGATTTGCGCACTATGGCATGGGCTCTTTCTATAGGTACAGATATTGGTGGCTCTGGAACTCCAATTGGTGCTTCTGCCAACGTTGTTGGAATGGCTGTTGCCCAGAAGTCTGGTTATCCTGTTGGATGGGGACAGTACTGTAAAATTTCGGCTCCAGCAACAATTATTGTATTATTAATTAGCACAATCTTCATTTTCGTGCGATACTTATAGTATAGGTTTCCTATAGAAATTGAGTAATGCAACGTTTGGGGGTGTGACTATGGAAAAACAGATTATTATTTCCATCAGCCGCGAATACGGAAGTGGTGGTCGTGAAATTGGTGAAAAACTTGCAAATAAGCTTGAAATGGAATTTTATGACAGAAAGCTTTTGGAATCGATTTACAATGTAAATAATATTGATACTAATGTTCTTCATAAATTTGATGAAAAGGCTAGAAAGAAGTTTTTCAGTAGAACTGTGCGAGGAATGTCTAATTCGCCGGAATTGAATCTTGCTGAAATGCAGTTCAATTTGTTAAAGCAGAGGGCAGCAGATGGTGATTCGTTTGTTGTTCTTGGCCGTTGTTCGGATGAAATTTTCCTTGGATTGGCTGATGTTGTTAAGATTTTTATTCGTGCCAATCTTGATGCAAAGGTTAAGCGTGTTATGACAAAGCGGGAAATGGATGCAGTAACTGCTGTAAAAACTATTGAACGTCATGACAAAAAACGCCGTGCTTACCATGATTATTTCTGTCAGAGTAAATGGGGCGATGTTTCTGCTTACGACATTTGTATTGATTCAAGCAAGCTTGATATTGATGGTACTGTAGAGTTCCTTTACGAATATATTCAGAGATATCTGGCTAGATAATCTTTTTGCGGAGCGGTGGTTTAAAGGTGCCACCGCTTTTTTTTAGGGTAGAAAATATGACGAAAGATTTATGCTTGCGATTGGGAGAGCTTGCAGAAAAATATGAAACAGCGGACTTTGTTAAGGAGGACCCGAGCCAGTTTTTGCGCTGGTATACGCAGGTTCGCGATGTGGAAGTTGCGGCTTTTACGGCTGCAATGCTTTCTTTTGGAAATCGCAAACAGTTTATTCCTAAAATAAAATATATTTTTGAACTTGCAGATAAGGCTGGCGGGTTGGCACAGTGGCTTTGTTCTGGTGATTTTGAAAATTCTTTTTTTAGCCCAGATGGAAATGATGAAAAAAAGTTTTATCGTTTTTATTCGTATTTTGATATGAAGATTTTTTTCAGGAGTTGTGCCCGGATATTGAAGTCTGCGGAAACTTTTGGAGAGTTTTTTAGGATTAAGGCTGAGAGTAGAGCTGCAGAATGTTCTGTGGCGGTTTGCGTGCTGGAAGAAATTGCAAAGGCTTTTGGGGACTGCGCAATTGTTCCAAAAGGAAAGTGCAGCGCTAACAAGCGGGTACACATGTTTTTACGATGGATGGTCAGGAAAAATTCGCCGGTAGATTTAGGATTGTGGGAGTGGTTTGATGAGAGCGAACTGATTATTCCGCTGGATACCCATGTATTGCAGGAAGCTATAAAAATGGGCATTATTTCAGAAAAGGCTTCTGGTTCGTATAAAACTGCGGTAAAAATAACAGAAGCACTAAAAGAAATCTGGCCAGAGGATCCTTGCAGAGGAGATTTTGCGCTGTTCGGTCTTGGCGTGGATGCAAAATAATTGCGCCGGGAGTGGAGCATGTAAAACATGTGGGACACCAGTTTATTGGCATTGTGAAAATACTACCAGTCAGAAAGAGACTGGCAAAACCGCTAGCTGGCGTTACTACATGCACAGGTCGGCGTGGAAACTATCGTTTCCGACCTGCGGATGTTTTTGTCAGCCTCTTTCTTCCTTCTCGTATTTTCATAATAAATGATAATTTTGCAAAATCGATTTTAAGCTTAAGAAAATGCAAAGGGGCTGTCCCAAAAGTAATGAGTGTAGCGCTCATTGAGCCCTTCGACAGGCTCAGAAACCACTCGTCGAAATGACTACTACACTAAATGTGGTGGTTTCGATAAACTCAACCACCGTAATGCAAACTTATTGGTTAGCCTCAAAATATAAAAAATTTGAGTAAAATAATTGTAAGGCAAATATAATTGCGCCGGGAGTGGAGCATGCAATGACATGCGAGACCCCCGGCAAATGCAAAGGCAGGTTCTAACCTGCCAAAATAAAGAGATTTGAGTAAAATAGTTATAAGGCAAATGTATTGCGTCGGGAGTGGAGCATGTAAGACATGCGGGACCCCCAGCAAATTCAAAGGCAGGTTCTAACCTGCCAAAATAAAGAAATTTAAGTAAATTATTTATAAGGCAAAAATAATTGCGCCGGGAGTGGAGCATGTAAAGACATGCGAGACCCCCGGCAAATGCAAAGGCAGGTTCTAACCTGCCAAGATAAAGAAATTTAAGTAAATTATTTATAAGGCAAATAAATTGCGCCGGGATATGCAGGGACGCGGAGCGTGTGGCTGGAGCGGAGCGGAAGGCACCGGCCGTGAGGGTAAGCCCGGAATAGCCCGTTTGCAAATGGGATTTGCGCCCTAAAGATGGAGAAAAAATGGAAAAGATAGAATATATGCGTCGTGCAATTGAACTTGCTAGACTTGGCGAAGGATGGACAAATCCTAATCCGCTGGTTGGGGCTGTGATTGTGCGTGATGGAATTATTATTGGCGAAGGATTTCATCATCGTTATGGGGAACAGCACGCTGAGCGGGATGCGCTTAAAAATTGTTACGAGAGGGGAAATAATCCTGCGGGTGCGGAAATTTACGTTACTCTGGAACCATGCTGCCATTTTGGAAAACAGCCGCCTTGTACGCATGCGCTGGTGGAGGCTGGAATTGGGCGTGTAATCGTAGGCAGCCGGGACCCGAATCCTCTTGTGCATGGTAAAGGAAACGCATATTTGCGGGAAAATGGCATTGAAGTTGAAGAAGATTTTTTGCGTGAAGAATGTGATGCTTTGAATGAGATTTTTTTTCATTATATTACGACTAAAATGCCTTATGTTGCCCTGAAATATGCAATGACGATGGATGGGAAAATTGCGACTTGTACTGGGGAATCCAAATGGATAACTGGAGAAAAATCCCGGGAATATGTGCATGTGCTGCGGAATAAATATGCGGCGATTATGTGTGGAATTGGAACTGTTCTTGCTGATGACCCCATGTTGAACTGCCGTTTTTCTGAAGCGGAAAGAAAATCGGATTGTAAGTCAAGTTTTGAGTTGTATGGAGCTTCTAATCCTTTGCGTATTGTTTGCGATTCAAAGCTGAGAATCCCTGAAAATTGCAGGCTTGTGCAGACTGCAAAAGAAATTCCTGTAATCGTGGCGTGTTGTGCGGAATACGTGCAGAGCGAAAATATGATGGGGAAAATACAACGTCTGGAAAAGCTGGGCGTTGAAGTTGTTATGATGCCGTGCAATGCTGATGGTCATGCAGATGTTTCTGTGTTGTTTGAAGAACTGGGAAAACGAAAGATTGACAGTGTTCTTGTGGAAGGTGGAGCAGATTTGAATTATGGAGTTCTGGAATCTGGAAATGTGAACAAGATTTTTGCATTCATAGCGTCAAAAATTTTTGGTGGTGGAGCTGGGGCAAAATCTCCTGTTGGTGGGACTGGCATAGAACATCCTTCTGATTGTTTTGCTTTTGAGATTGAAAAGATGCAGAAAATCGGCGATGATGTTTTGATTGAATATAAACGTAAGGTGAATGGAAAATAAAATGGATTTGGAAAATATTGAAAAGCAGGTTTACAGTCTTGTGGTTCAGCTGATGGAAAAACATTCTTTGCGAAAAGGCGACATTTTTGTGGTTGGGTGTTCTTCAAGCGAAATTTCTGGTGGAAACCTTGGCAAAAATTCTAATGCAGATGTTGGTAAAGCGGTTTTTGCTGGTGCAAGCCAGGCTTGTGCGGAAAAGGATGTTTTTCTTGCCTGTCAGTGTTGTGAACATTTAAATAGAGCTCTTGTTGTTGAACGGGAATGTGCAGATAAATATGGTTATGAAGAAGTTTGTGTAGTTCCATGGCTTAAAGGAGGCGGTTCATTTGCAACGGCTGCATATTATGGTTTTGAAAATCCTGTGATGATTGAACACGTAAAAGCTTCTGCAGGGATTGATATTGGCGGAACTTTGATTGGAATGCATTTAAAAGACGTTGCTGTTCCTGTACGGTTGGAAAATAATTTTGTAGGAGAAGCGTACGTTTCTGCTGCATATTGCCGGCCAAAATTGATTGGTGGCGAAAGAGCTAAATACGAAAAAGATGTTCATAAATAAGTAAAAAAACTTGCTCATTTTGATAAAGGAATCCATTGGAAAAAGTAAATCTCAAGTAGAACGATTTAAGGTTTAGTAATTCTTTATTGAGTCGATTTTTTTAAGGTACCTGAAATAATTGAGTCCAAAAAGCCCAGACGGCAAAAGTGAAATCATAAATGTTACTGGCTGAGATTCCAGAATGCCGTACAGTCCGCGCAAATGGCCCATTATTAAGATGACAGGAATAAAAATTATGCCGCTTCTAAAAGAAGACACAAGAATTCCTTGAATTTTTCGTCCTGTGCTTTGCATTGTCATGTCGATTGTCATTCCTAATGGCAGGAACAGAATTCCAATGCAATGAACTCTTAGAGAATAGGCGGCAAGTTTTGCTACGAGTGCATCGTCGCGGAAAAGTCTTACGATATGTGGCGCAAAAATAAAGACAATTGCGCCAGAAAAAAGCATAAGTGCTTGGGCAAGAATGGTTGTGAACCAGAAAGCTTGACGGAGCCTTTTTGTTTTTTGCGCACCATAATTAAAGCCGCACACTGGCTGATAGCCTTGTCCCACTCCAACGGAAATTGAAAAAATAAAGAAGAAAATTCTGTTTACTATACTCATGGCGGCGACAGCGGCGTCTGCATTGTTTACAGCAGCAAGTCCCCAATAGGCGGCCTGCTGATTCAGTACGATTGTGGCAATGCTGCTCAATCCCTGGCGAAAGAGACTTGGGCTTCCTGTAAAAATTATGTCCAAAGCCTTTTTTGCATGGTCAGAATTAAAGCGAAGATTTTTGATTGAAATTTTGCATATTGTTTTTCTCCGAAGAAAAGAGGAAATTAAAATCCCAAAGCTTACAGTCATGGAAATGGCAGTTGAAAGTCCCGCGCCTGTAATTCCCATTTTGAAAACAAAGATGAAAAGTGCGTCTCCGGCAATGTTCAAAATTGCGCCAGAGGAAAGACCAATCATTCCAAAAAATGCTTTTCCTTCAAATCTAAGAATGTTGTTTAAGGTAAAGCTGGACGCAAGGAAAGGCGCTGTTGCAAGAATGAAAATACCGTAACATTTTGCATAAGGTGCGATTGTTTCTGTGCTGCCCAAAAACATTATAAGAGGCTGCAAAAAAATCAGACCAAAAATTGTAAATAAAAGCCCCAGGCAAAATGAAAAGAAAAATCCCATGGACGCAATTGTGCTTGCATTTGTTTCGTCTTTTTTTCCTAAACTGCGGGAAATGATGCTGCCGGAGCCCTGTCCAAAAAGAAAGCCGATTGATTGAATTAGCGCCATCAGTCCAAAAACGATTCCAACTGCACCGCTGGCGCTGTTCCCCAAAGTGCCAATAAATGCTGTGTCTGCCATGTTGTAGATGTTTGTAATCATCATGCTGGTAATTGCAGGCAGGGCAAGCCTGGAAATCAGCGCAGGTACAGGAGTTTCAGTCATAATCTGGAACTGAGACGTAGTTTTCATAAAATTAATTTTAATTTTCCGTCAAATAAAAGGCAATGGATTTTTTTATTTGAGGCGAGTTTTTAGGAAACAAAAGTTTTTATTGCGCCCCAAATAGTTTTCGAATTATCCGGCCTTCCAGGGCCCGCTAACGCTTGGTCTGCGCGGTCGTTCCGCCCGCTCCGCCTTTTGCTGCGCAAAACCCTTACACGCCGGCGCCAGTTATTTTAAGGGCTGGCAAAAATTATTCTTAAAAAATTGAAAAATCTGTACCGAATTGCTATAATGATTATAGCTTCAGGGCGAGGTGGAATTCCTCACCGGCAGTATAGTCTGCGAGCCGCAAGGCATGACAGGGTGCGATTCCCTGACCGACAGTAAAGTCTGGATGGAAGAAGTAGATGGCGGATGGGGCATTGCCCTGCGCTGATTTATTTTGTAGATTCAAGCTCTGGAGATTTCTGGAGCTTTTTTGTTTTAACGGGGGCTGATTGTGTTTACAGGTATCATAGAAGAAACAGGCAAAATTATTTCCGTTGGTGCAGGGCGAATTGCAGTTCAGGCTGGAAAGGTTCTGGAAGGTACAAAAATTGGCGACAGCATTGCGGTGAACGGTGTTTGTCTTACGGTTACAACAATGGCTTCTTCTGAATTTACTGCAGACGTTATGCCGGAAACTTTGAGCCGCACAAATCTTGGTTCCCTTGGTAAAGGTGCGTGCGTAAATCTTGAACGGGCAATGGCTGCGGACGGTCGTTTTGGCGGTCACATTGTAAGCGGACACATTGACGGTACAGGAACAGTTTCCAGGCTTGAAAAAGACGGAAACGCAGTCTGGGTTTACATTGCAGCTCCAGGTTCAATTTTGAATCTGATTATAGAAAAAGGTTCCATTGCAATTGACGGCATAAGTCTTACGGTTGCAAAGGTGAACGCTGTGGAATTTGCGGTTAGCGTGATTCCGCATACTGGTGAAGAAACTACTTTGCTTGGGAAAAAAGCCGGCGACATGGTGAACCTGGAAAATGACGTAATCGGTAAGTATGTTCAAAAACTGATGGGATTGGGTAGAGCGGATGGTTCTTCCAGTCAGGCAGAAAGGGATGAAAAACTGCTGAACTGGCTTAAATAATTGGGAGTGATGATGAAAAAAATTGCTGCGTTATTGATATTTTTTGCAAATGTATTGGTTTTCGCGATGCCTGCTGTTGTAGAGGGCGAAGATGTTCGTATTTATACCCTGGTTGAATTTTTTAGTACAGATGAAGCTGGAAATAAAGGCACTTCTTTGGGAATGCCGGAGATGATGGAAGGGGGCATAAAGGCAAAGGTGCTTGAAGTTTGCAAAATGGGAGAGTACGGCGGCGAAAAAGGAAACTGGTGCAAAATCCAGCTGCGGCTTGGGATGTGGATGGAAGACACTGCATGGATTCCTAAAGAATCTGAGGTGTGGTGCTTTATTCCTGAAGAGGCGAATATTTTTAGGAAGTAGCAAAAGGTCCTGCCTTGCGAGCTTGCATAGGCTAGGGCGTGGAAGGGCGCCGCAGGCGTTCCGGAATGTCGGTGGCTGAGCCGTTAAGGCGATGACACCAGAATGAAGGAATGAGCGTTAGCGGAACCCTGAAAGGCCCGACGGCGAAGCCGGAGCCTCAGGATAAAAATGGAAATAATCTTCTTGACTTTTTAAGGGAGTTCGGAATGGAATACAAATATAACACAATTGAAGAAGCTCTTGAGGAATTGAGGGCTGGAAAGATTATTCTGGTTACTGATGACGAGGACCGGGAAAACGAAGGCGATATGATTTGTGCCGGGGAATTTGCAACACAGGCGAATATTAACATGATGGCTTGTTACGCAAAGGGGCTGATTTGTACGCCAATGAGCAATGATATTGCAAAACGGCTGAATCTGTTTCCGATGGTTGCAGAAAACACAGACAACCACGAAACTGCATTTACTGTTTCAATCGACCACAAAACTACAACAACAGGAATTTCTGCGGCTGAACGCTCTATTACGGCATTGGCTTGCGTAAATTCTGATTCTAAACCGGAAGATTTTCGCCGCCCTGGTCATATGTTTCCGCTGATTGCACGAAAAGGCGGTGTTCTTGTTCGTAACGGTCACACAGAAGCGACTGTTGATTTGTGCCGTCTGGCTGGCCTTAAGGAATGCGGTTTGTGCTGCGAAATCATGGACGATGACGGAACTATGATGCGCACTCCTAAATTGTGGGAAATGGCTAAGAAGTTCGATTTTAAGTTTATTACGATTAAGGCTTTGCAGGATTATCTTCGCTTGCATGAAAGCCACGTTGTGCAGGAGGCTAAAGCTAAGCTTCCTACTGAATACGGGGACTTTGACATTTACGGTTATGTAAATGATATTACTGGGGAGCATCATGTTGCGCTGGTTCGTGGCGAAATCGGTGACGGGCAGGATGTGCTTTGCCGTGTTCACTCTGAATGTCTTACAGGTGACGTTTTTGGTTCTCAGCGCTGTGACTGTGGGCCTCAGCTTCACGCAGCAATGCAGAAGGTTGCGGAGGAAGGTCGTGGTGTAATTTTGTACATGCGCCAGGAAGGCCGTGGAATAGGTCTGATTAATAAACTAAAGGCTTATACTTTGCAGGAGCAGGGCTACGACACTGTTGAAGCAAACGTTAAGCTTGGATTTAAGCCGGATTTGCGTGAATACTGGATTGGTGCTCAGATTCTGCGTGATTTGGGTTGCAAGACTTTACGGCTTTTGACCAACAATCCGGAAAAAATTTACGGTCTGGACGGCTTTGGTCTAAAAGTGAACAAGCGGGAACCGATTGAGATTGCGCCTCAGGACTATGACAGATTTTATTTGAAGACTAAGCGTGATAAGATGGGGCATGTGTTTGGTCAGAAATTAGATTAGAAAAAATGTAAAAATATATACATGATATATGTAAAGAGGTATTTATGGAAAACATTAATTTATTGGAAGGTAAACTTGTTGCTCCTGCTGGAATGAAAGTTGGAATTATCGCTTCTCGTTTTAACGAAATCATCGTTAATAAACTTTTGGGTGGAGCTGTTGACGGGCTTGTGCGTCACGGTGTTGAAGACAAAAATATTACAGCTGTCTGGGTTCCAGGTGCATTTGAAATTCCTGTAATTGCAGACAAAATGGCTGCCAGCGGAAAATATGATGCTGTTATTGCTGTTGGTGCTGTAATTCGTGGTTCAACAACTCACTACGATTATGTTTGTGCCGAAGTTTCAAAAGGAATTGCTCAGGCCAGCATGAAAAATGGTGTTCCAGTAATGTTCGGTGTAATCACAACAGAAAATATTGAGCAGGCTATTGAGCGCGCTGGATCTAAGGCGGGGAATAAGGGGTACGATTGTGCGCTTGGTGCAATTGAAATGGTAAATCTTATTAAGCAGTTATAAATGCATAGTTTTTGGTTCGCTCGATGAATCTCGCTCAGAGCCGGGGTATCGATGAACCTAAAACAACCCTGACGGCTTGTTTTTTAACGGTTCTTCGATTTTAGGCTGGATATGATTGTGCGCTTGGTGCAATTGAGATGGTAAATCTTATTAAGCAGCTTTAAAGGCATAGTTTTTGGTTCGCTCGATAAATCTCGCTCAGAGCCGGGGTATCGATGAATCTAAAACAACC
>JAFOCI010000013.1 GCA_017381365.1 Treponema sp. | reverse complement strand
AGGTGTCCTTGTGAACATCAATTCCAACGTACAAAATCTTTTCGTTTCGTGTTATAATTTCCATGTAGTGCCTCCACTTTGTATGAGGTAATGCCCATATTGTTATTTTTATCATTAACATTTTAACGCTAAATCCACGTTTTTACAAACTGGATGGCACTACATATTGTCTATGTAATTCTTGATGATAAAATTGCTGTAATGGACAGTGTAGATCAGAAATTTGGTGAAGAATGGTTAAAAAATATTGAAAATGTTCTTGCAGGAAAAAATCCAGAATATCTGATTGTACAGCACATGGAAATGGATCATTCTGCAAACATTCAGGCTTTCATGGAAAAATATCCTTCAGCAAAAATCGCTGCATCAAAAATGGCTTTTTCTATTATGAAAAATATGTTTAACACAGATTATGCTGACCGTCAGATTATTATTTCAGAAGGATTCAAAATAGAACTTGGAAAACATGAATTGAATTTTATTTCTGCCCCAAATGTTCACTGGCCTGAAGTAATGATGACTTATGAATCAACAGAAAAAATTCTGTTTAGTGCTGATGCATTCGGAAAGTTCGGTGCAAATGATATAGAAGATCCTGAAGGCTGGCCATGTGAAGCACGCCGCTACTATTTTGGAATAGTAGGAAAATTTGGAGCAAATGCACAATCTGTCTTAAAAAAAACCGCTGCACTTTCAATAGAAAAAATCTGTCCTCTTCATGGACCAGTTCTTGATTCAGATATTGGTACATATCTAAACTACTATAATATCTGGACAAATTATGATGTAGAATCAGAAGGTGTTTTTATAGCCTATACTTCAGTTTACGGACATACAAAACAGGCAGCAGAAAAACTTGCCCAAATTCTAAAAGATAAAGGATGCCCTAAAGTCGCCATTGCAGATCTTGCACGAGAAGACACTTACGAATCAATTGAAGATGCATTCCGCTACGGAAAACTTGTTCTTGCAACTACAACATACAATGGAGAAGTGTTTCCAAAAATGAGGGAATTCATTTTGCATCTTTCTGAACGCAACTATCAGAAACGTACAATTGCCTTAATTGAAAACGGCTCATGGTTACCGGCAGCGGCTAAAAAAATGAATGATATGCTGTCTTCACTAAAAGACGTAAAAATTCTGGACAATAAAGTTACAATAAAAATTGCAGTTACCCAGGAAGTTGTTACTCAGATTGAATCATTAGCAGAAGAATTACTAAAGTAACCCACAATTCTCTTGTATTACCAAGCTAATACAAGAGAATGTTGTTTAAAAGAAACAGGAATAAGAATTTTTGCGAGACTGTGAAAAGCTGGACTGTAAACTGAGATGTCATTACGCCTATATTTAAATTTTCTGCTTTTCTCGGAACAAGTTCCTCAGAAAAAAAATGAACCTTCCGCACTTCCGCGTCAGAGCGCTCCATTCGTGAAAAGTTCCTCGCTTCGCTCAAAACTTCCACGAACGCCTTCGGCGGTGCTCCAATCTCTGGTGCGGAGTTTTAAAAACTTGTTAAAACAAAAGTATAAATGAATTCAACTTCGTAGACTTCTATTCAGAGAAACTTTCATCTATTATCTCTTTAGATACATTTAATTTATCAGCAATCTCTGTAATAATTTGATTATGTTTTTCAGAATCATCTTCATGATAGGAAAAAATTGTAGAATTATGATTATAATCAGTAATGAAATCATTATCTAAAATTTCTTCTTCATCTTCGTCAAAAATACGAATATTATCAATGGAGACAATACCTAAATCACTTTCATCTCCAAGAGATTTTATTAGTTCTACTCGAGAAATTTTTTTAGACATTAACAATATCTCCTAAATCAAGTTCTCTCATACAATGTTTTATAAAAACATTTATTTATTTCTTCGTAACATAGGAATTTCTTCATTATCAATAAATAATTTTGCAGAAGTTCCTCCAACTTTGGCAACAACAAATTTCTCTTCACCATCAAGAAAAACTTGAGCCCCAATATCTTCATCTCTTATACCTGTGAATGATGTTTTTGTAGAACCATATTCCACACCATTTATCTCTAATCTTGCAGTAGAATTATCCATAAAAACTATTTCAATTGTATTTCCTTTATACAAAGTCGTATAATAGTGAGTACAATAAGAAACACTTCCTTCTTTATTTCTTTTTCCAAACATTTATTTTCTCCTATTTTTCTATATAAATATATTCACCATCTACATTAGTAATATCTTCCAAATTTCCATTTCTAATTCTTGCTTCATCTGATGGATTAGAAAAGTGATATCCCTGCTTTTTAATATAAGAAAGAAGTTCATTTCTAGCTTGTTTTGAACTGTAAACGCCAGGAATTGTTTCTGTAAATTCGAATCTTCGATTATTGAGATCTCCTCCTACCTCCCATATTTCAAACATCCAATCAAGAACACTAATTTGTGCTTTCGGTGTAGTAATATCTTGTTTACCCCAATCATTAAACATACTTATTTTCTCCTTTTAATTGATTATTTCCCAATTATCGTTTTAATAACTGGGAGATTTTCCATTATTTTAATATAAAAATGGAAAGTATTCAACTTCTTAAAGTTAAAACAGGGATTTTTCCATAAAATAAAACAAATGAACTTTTGGGAAACTGTAGATTCAGAATTAAAATATCAAAATAAAGAACGAAAAGATTTGGCAAATGCCGCTGGTTTTGATGTATCCAATATTGGAAAAGGAATTAAAAATGGTGGGGTTCCGCTTGCAGATACCGCAGTTCGCATTGCGCAATTTCTAAATGTTAGTGTTGAATATTTAGTATCTGGAGGAAATTCTCTAGGCTCTGAAAAAAATACCGAATTATCAACTGATTTCCAAAAGTTTTTCTTTTACCGCAAACTAGTAACCAAGATTGATTCTCTACCTTCAAAAACAAAAAACGCTATTGTTGAGATGTTTGAAAAGATTTAACAAATCACTATAAACTTAATAATTTCAATAAATATTAAATGTCAGAAATAAAAGGAGCCATTTCTGAACAGAACCCCAAAACTGTCCTAAAATTTGGGGTCAGTTCAATCACCAGCTCAGCGCAGTCTCCCCCACCCGTAACCATAATTCCCACAACCACCAGCACCATCCCGCTGCCGCAGTTTTCCATCCTGCATATCCGCTCTTTACACTGCATCCGCACCACACAACATACATTTCACAATTTTCTAAAAAATGTTTGCTCTTGCGCAGATTTTTTCAGTTGGCTTTCAAATTGATTGAAAATTCTACTATTTTATACTATTCTTTACCCCATGAACGAATTCTCTCTTAAATACGGATGCAACCCTAACCAGAAACCAGCTAGGGTTTTTATGGAAAACGGCGCAGATTTGCCTTTTGAAGTTTTGAACGGCAAACCTGGATTCATCAATCTTCTTGATGCTTTCAACGGCTACCAGCTTGTAAAGGAACTTAAAGAAGCAACTGGTCTCCCAGCTGCAACTTCTTTCAAGCATGTTTCACCTGCCGGAGCTGCAGTCGGAAAACCTCTTTCTGACACTCTTAAGAAGATTTATTTTACTGACGGCGTTGAACTTACACCTATGGCTTGTGCTTACGCTCGTGCCCGCGGTGCTGACCGTATGTCATCTTTCGGCGATTTTATTTCTCTTTCTGACGAATGTGACGAAGCAACTGCTCTTCTTATCAAAAAGGAAGTTTCAGACGGTATTGTAGCTCCATCTTACTCAGAAAAAGCTCTTGAAATCCTTAAGGCAAAAAAAGGCGGTAACTACTGCGTTATCAAAATTGATCCTAACTACGTTCCAGCCGAACTTGAAAAGAAACAGGTTTTTGGCGTAACTTTTGAACAGGGACACAACTTCCTTAAGATTGACAATTCCTGCCTTTCCAACATCGTTACAAAAAACAAGAACATGAGCGAAGAAGACAAGATGAACCTTGTTATTTCTTTGATTGTTCTTAAATACACTCAGTCAAACTCAGTTTGTTACGTAAAAGACGGACAGGCAATCGGTATTGGTGCCGGACAGCAGAGCCGCGTTCACTGTACACGCCTTGCAGGTCAGAAAGCTGACAACTGGTGGCTTCGCCAGAGCCCACAGGTTCTTGGCCTTGACTTTGTAGACGGAATCAAACGTGCAGACCGGGACAACACAATCGATGTTTACATCGGTGAAGAATACGAAGACGTTCTTGCTGAAGGCAAATGGCAGAAGTTCTTTAAGACAAAGCCAGCTGTTTTTACTACAGAAGAAAAGAAAGCATGGCTTGCAAAGAACACAGACGTTGCAATCGGTTCAGATGCGTTCTTCCCATTCGGAGACAACATTGAACGTGCACGCAAATCTGGCGTTACAGTTGTAGCTCAGCCAGGCGGCTCTGTTCGCGACGATCAGGTTATCGAAACAGCAGATAACTATGGAATGGCTATGGCCTTCACTGGCATTCGCTTGTTCCATCACTAATATAAACTACAGATATCCACAGAAGTTTACAGATTTTTACGATGTTATTGCTGCGAAATCTGAAAGCCCTGTGGATTTTTTTTACTTCCATATTCAACATCCTTTCAAAAAGTTCTATACTTTCAAACATGGACAAAATCGCTAGCTTTACAGTAAATCACCTTGATTTGCTTACAGGTATTTATGTTTCCAGAAAAGATCATCTGGAATCTGACACAATAACAACTTTTGATCTTCGTTTTACACGCCCAAATGTTGAGCCTGTAATGGACACAGCTGCAATTCACGCACTGGAACATCTTGGTGCCACATTCCTTCGCAATGATCCAGAATGGAAAGACAAGACTATCTACTTTGGACCAATGGGCTGCCGCACAGGTTTTTATGTTATTTTCAAGGGTGACCTTAAATCAGAAAACATTGTGGATGTTCTTCGCCGCATGATTGATTTTGTACTGAACTTTGAAGGAACAATTCCAGGAGCTTCTGCCCGTGACTGCGGAAATTATCTTGATTTGAATCTTTCAATGGCAAAGTACTTTGCAAAAAAATACAAAACAGAAGTTCTGGAAAATCTTTCAGCAGAAAGAATGAACTATCCAGAGTAGGTGATGTTATAAAAATTACATCCATGTAATTTTTATAACTAAAGTTTGGGCTTGCTTTACAATCCCAAACTTTTATTCTCGCCATCCTGGCTCGCCGCTAACGCGGTGTTTTTATAGGTGGTGTTAGAAGGGGCTGTCCCAAAAGTAATGAGTGTAGCGCTCATTGAGCTCGTCGAAATGACTGCTACACTAAATGTGGTGGTTTCGATAAACTCAACCACCGTAATGCAAACTTATTGGACAGCCCCCTCTAAATAAAGTTTGCGTTGCAAACTTATTATTGATTTGCTGTTCCTCATTACATTACGGAACAGCGTAAAAAGTCAATCGATTGTTGAAACAATCTTCTTGACTTTTTATGGGAGTGTCTATGGCAATTAAAGTTTTTATTGACGGAAAAGAAGGAACTACAGGTCTTAAAATTTTTGAACGTTTTGCTAATCGCAGCGACCTTGAAATTCTTGAAATAAGCGAAGAAAAACGCAAGGATCCAGTTGAAAAAGCAAAGATGATCAACGCCAGCGACTACACTTTTCTGTGTCTTCCAGATGCCGCTGCTGTAGAATCAGCTCAGCTTTGCACAAATCCAAACACAGTTATTATTGATGCATCAACTGCTCACCGTACAAACCCAGCCTGGGCATACGGTTTTCCAGAACTAGACAAAAGCTTCCGTGAAAAGATTGCAACTTCTAAACGCATCGCTAACCCTGGTTGTTATGCCAGCGGTTCCATCGCTATTTTGTATCCTTTAGTTCAGTCAGGTATTTTGCCAAAGGACTACCCGGTTGTAATCCATGCAGTTTCCGGTTATTCAGGAGCCGGTAAAAAAGCTATTGCTCAGTACGAAGCAGAAGACCGTGACTCCGGCTTGGACACTCCTCGCCTTTACGCTTTAACACAGCAGCACAAGCACCTTCCAGAAATAAAAATCATAAGCGGTTTGGACTTTGAACCTGTTTTCAATCCTTATGTTTGTGACTACTACCAGGGAATGACAGTAACTGTTGGTCTTCACGCACGCCTTCTTTCTAAGAAAGTAACTGCAAAGGATGTTTGGGAAATGTTTTCTAAGCATTATGAAGGCTGCCGCTTTGTAAAAGTTGCAGGCTTTATGGGCGAAGGAACTCTTCCAGAACAGTTCATTCCAGCAAATACTCTTGCCAACACAAATAACATGGAAATATTCGTTTACGGAAACGATGACCGTATAATGGTAACAACAAGATTCGACAATCTTGGAAAAGGTGCCAGCGGAGCTGCTGTTCAGTGCTTTAACATTAGTATGGGAATTGATGAAGGATCTGGTTTATAGTCTCATCAATTTCGATTAATCAAAAAGCTGTGCCAGTTCGCTTCACTCAGGAAATAACAAAGGCTTTTGCTTATAAATAACTAATTCACAGGAGAGAAATTGGATTTCAAAAAATCTTTAACAGTATTTTTTTTATTTCTATTTTCTCTCCCTGCCTTTGTACAAGAAACTGATTTTTTTGAAATATCCGAAGGTGATCAGGCTAATTTTTTTGATAAAACAGACAGCATTATTGAAAATATATTCTCAGAAGAATCTCCTGAAGAAAATGACAAAAAAGATATTCCTATCAACAAAGACATTTTGAACAATAACAATAAAGAACTGTTCCCTAATATTCCTAATCCTTTTTACGAACCAGATGCAACGGTAGATTATGATGAAGAACCTATCACTTTTCTTGGAATCAATGCCCGCTGGCTTTCAGATAAACTGCCTAATCATGAAATCTCTCACTTATTTTCTCTTGATTTTGGCTACACATTAACAGGCTTAAGTCACAATGGATGGGGAATTGGCTTGAACTATGAACAAAAAATCTGGCGATATTTTTCATTAAAAACTTCTTTGGGAACAACTACAAACTTATTTTCCGAACAAAATATCTGGTGTACCAGTATTCAGGAAGATTTAACCTTTTTTTGTTACCCATTTGGAAAAGGTCTTGAATGGCTTTATGTAGGCTGCGGTTTTGGTGCAGATCAGCTTTTTTACCATGGAGAAGGAATAGAACAAAATGATTACATTTTCAGTTTTTTTCCTGCCATAGGATGGAAACAGATTTTTTTCAAAAAATTTATGATTGATATTAACGCAGGCTACAGAATGGTTATGTATAATACAAAAAATTTTGAAGATAATACAGATTATATCAGAACAGGTGTACAGATTGGTATAAAATTCAAAATATTCTGGAAACGACTTCTGAAATCTTATATTGATAACTTAATAGCAAAGAAAACTTTTAAATACAAAACTGACAACAACGAATGAGCTGCTTCCCCCGGCACAGAGCCTTCGGGAAATTTTACTCGACCCACGAATAACTTAAAGGCTGCCTGCAAATTAAGTTTTCCAACTAAAAAATTCAGTTATAAACTACATTTTGCTAAAACAGCCTCTTTCTTATTGCGTTTTACTCAAGCCCTTCAATAACAGGAATTCTTATTTCACCTTCCAAAGGCATATAAGCATCTGTCATTTGAGCATAAATTCCATTTTCTTTAATTGCTGCAATAGTTTTGTTAATAGAATCAAGAAGAGTTTTGTTTCCTTTCTTAACAGCAATTGCATATTCTTCTGTGTAAAAATCATCTTCAACAAGAACAAGATCAGGATTTCTGCGTACAATTTCTTTTGAAGGAAGTTCATCAAGAACGATTGCATCAATCGCAGAGTTTTTAAGAGCAAGGGAAGCATCAATACCGTTCTTAAATGACTTAAGATCAGCGTTTTCTACTTCATCCTGAACATACATTTCTCCAGTTGTTCCTGCCTGAACACCAATAACTTTGCCTTTCAGATCAGCAGCACAAGTGATTTTAGAATTACCTTTCTTGATGATAATAAACTGACGTGAAGAATAATATGGTTCAGAAAAATCAACATTCTTGCGGCGTTCCTCTGTTGCAGTCATACCTGCAGCAACAAAATCAATAGCTCCAGAATTCAAAGCAGCAATAAGTCCGTCAAAACTCATATCAATTACCTGAAGTTCCTTTCCATAATCCTTTGCAATAAGCTTACTCAAAGTAACGTCAAATCCTACTACTTCTGTTCCCTGAGTGTATTCAAAAGGTGGAAAAGCAGCGTTTGTACCCATCTTTACAACTTCAGACTGTTTTGAACAGCCAGCAAAAAACAAAACTCCCATAGCCATAATTGCAGCAGCAATTTTTTTCATGATTTTCTCCATATAAAACTTAAAGAATTATTTGAAAATCAAATATCTGGCGGAACAAAAATATTGACACACCAGCAATTCAATCTTCTTTTATATTTTATCACAAAGACAGCAAAATATTCTATATAAAAAAAATTGTTACTATTGACAGTAACAATTTTTACTATTATTATGTTACTATGAATAGTAACATAATACAAAGAGGGAATATGATTTACGAAGTTTTACCAGGAGACCGATTTACTCCATTTTCACTTGCAAAAAAATTTGGTGCAAAAGCAATACTTGAATCAGCAAACTTTTCATCTGGAAAAGACCGTTATTCTATGATTATGCTGGATGAAGCATTCCGCGTAATTCAGGATGATGAAGGAATCGCCCTGGTAATAAACGAAGAAAAGCGACCTGTTTACGGAATGAAAGGCGGCGATATTCTTGATATTCTTAATGAAATTGCTGCTGAAAATCCTGCAGAACCAGGAATCGATTTTCCTCTTCCAGCAGCCGGCATGGGATATTTAAGCTACGAATTCTGTGCCCGCTGTGATACAATTCATCTTGCAAAACAGGAAGACCAGCTTGGAATTCCAGAAAGCGCATTTATTGTAGGTCACACTTTTATTGTATTTGACCATTTCTGCGAAAAAATCTACATCTGCGCACAGAACTATAAGGAACACCAGATTGATCTTCAGGCTGCCATTGAAAAAATCAAAAAGCGCCTTTCTGACCTGGACTTTTCTTATCTTGCTGAGCCAGAAACAGATTACGAAACAACAGTAATCACAGATGAGGAACAGAGCCGTCTTGAATACACAGAAAAAGTTGAAGCCCTCAAAAAACACATTTTTGACGGAAATATCGTTCAGGCAGTTCCAAGCCGCAGACTTCAGATTAAAAGCGAAGTTCCAGCATTGGAAATATATAGAAGACTTCGCTCTATAAATCCTTCTCCGTACATGTTCTATCTTGATTATTCTGACTATCAGCTTACAGGCGCAAGCCCAGAAAGTCTTGTTCGCGTTCGTGATGGAGAAGCAATGATTCATCCAATCGCAGGCACACGCCGCCGCGGAAAAGATGCTGTAGAAGACAAAGAGCTTATGGCAGAGCTTGCTTCTGACCCAAAAGAACGGGCAGAACACCTTATGCTTGTTGACCTTGCCCGCAATGACTTAGGCCGCGTTTGCGAAACAGGCACTGTGGAAGTTACAAGATATATGTTCACAGAACTTTACAGCCACGTAATTCACCTTGTTTCAGAAGTAATCGGAAAAATCAGTGAGAAGACACCTGCAATAAAAGTTCTGCGGGCAGCTTTCCCTGCTGGAACTGTAAGCGGCGCTCCAAAAATCAGTGCAATTGAAATTTTAAGCGGTCTTGAAAAATACAAACGCAATTTTTATGCAGGTGCCGTTGGCTATATCGGCAACAAAAACAATCTTGACTTCTGTATTGCCATCCGCTGTGCATTAAAACAGAAAGACATCTGGACACTTCAGGCTGGCGGCGGAATAGTTCACGCATCTAACGCAGAACGGGAATTTACAGAAACCTGCGAAAAACTTGGTGCAATGCGGGCAGTCATTGAAAATACAAAAAAATAAAATTCAACGGAGAAAAATATGATTTTATTAATCGACAATTACGACAGTTTTACATATAACGTTTATCAGTCAATGGCAAAATTGACAAAAGAAGAAATCAAAGTTGTTCGCAGCAAGGAAGTTTCTTTGCAGGAACTTATAGACATGAACCCAAGCCGTCTGGTTGTTTCTCCAGGACCAGGCCGCCCGGAAGATGCAGGAGTTTCTGTAGAAGCAATCAAATATTTTGCCGGCAAAATTCCAGTTCTTGGAATCTGTCTTGGACATCAGGCAATCGGGTATGCTTTTGGCGCAAAAATCGTTGGAGCAAAATTCATCAAACACGGAATCGCAGAAGAAATCTCTCTTGATGGAAAAGGTCTCTTCCGTCTTATGAACAAAAAAGAAACATTCACCCGCTATCATTCTCTTGTAATTGATGAATCAACTTTACCAGAAGATTTTGAAGTTACAGCCCGGGCAGAAGATGGCGACATCATGGGTATACGCCACAAAACAATGCTTGTCGAAGGCGTTCAGTTCCATCCAGAATCAATCGCAACACCAAAAGCAAAAGAATTCTTTACCGCCTTCCTTAACTACCACCTTGAACCATTCAATGTATCAGAAATTCTGAACCATCTCATTGCAGGAAAAGATCTTTCTGAAGACCAGGCCGCCCGCTTTATGGAAACAGTTGCCGACGGAACAATGGACGAACGCCACATGGCCGCAGTTCTTGTAGCAATGGCAGCAAAAGGTCATGTTGCAGCAGAAATGTCTGGTTGTGCAAAAGCTCTTCTTAAAGTTAAAACTCCATTCCCCTGCACAAAAAAAGGGCTTGCAGAAATTGTTGGAACTGGTGGCGACGGCAAAGGAAGCTTTAACATTTCTTCTCTTTCTGCAATTGTTGCGGCAAGCTGCGGACAGCCAATGGCAAAACACGGAAACCGCACCGTTTCATCAAAATCAGGTGCCGCAGATTTCTTTGAAAATCTTGGCGTAAACATCATGGCAAAACCAGAACAGACAGCAAAGCTTGTGGAACAGACAAATTTCGGCTTTCTTATGGCACCTGTATACCATTCTGCAATGCGTTTTGCCGCTCCAGTCCGCAAAGCTCTTGGAATCAAAACAATCATGAACATTCTTGGTCCTCTTCTTAATCCTGCAGGAGCCGAATACGAAGTTCTTGGCGTTTATTCAAAGGATTTGCTTGAAGATTATGCCCATGCCGCAAAATCTCTTGGCGCAAAACGCGTTCTTGTAATCTGCTCCCGGGACGGTTACGACGAAATCAGTCCTGTTGCTCCAACAGATGCTTTCATCATTGACGAAAAAGGAAACGAATCCCGCTTTGTAATCAAACCAGAAAACTTTGGCATTTCTGATTGTTCAGAAGATGAACTTATGGGTGGCGACGGCGCAGAAAACGCCGCACTTGCAATGGAAGTTCTAAATGGCGGTGGCCGAAAAACAATTAAAGTCGCAGTCTGCCTTAATGCAGGTGCAGTCCTTTACCTTTGTGGCCGCGCAAAAAATCTTACAGAAGGATACAAAAAAGCCGAAGAAGCCATTAATTCCGGCAAAACTCTTGCAAAACTAAAAGAAATTCAGGAAGTGAGCAAAAGTTTATAATATATAATATGAGAGGGGAAAGCCTTCCCCTTCAGCTGCACGTTGTTGCAGCTTACCCCTTCTGCGGGGACACCCCGCAACGCCCCGGATGGTACTTTACTATGGATATACTTACAGAAATATGCGAAAAGCGCCTTTCTGACATAAAAGCAAAAGGATTCTCCTTTGGACATAAAATTCCAGAAAAACGAACTCGTCCAGTAGTTCCTTTTTTGCCACAGCCAGGAACAATTCTTGAAATAAAAAGAGCTTCACCTTCAAAAGGATGGATTGCTCCGGAACTGGATTCTGAAAAAACTGCAAAAACATATATAAAAGCAGGCACAAGCGCTGTTTCCTGCCTTACGGAAGAAAACTATTTTCACGGCTCTTTAGAGGATTTACAGAAAACATGCAGAGCAGCCGGCAAAAAAACTGCCGTTCTGCGAAAAGATTTTCTTCTTGAACCAGAAGAAATTGAAATCGCATACAGATATGGTGCAGACGCAGTTCTTTTAATTGCCAGAATTCTTGAAACGGAAAAACTTATCTCAATGGCAGAAAAAGCGTTTGAACTTGGAATTTCCGTACTTCTGGAAGTACGCGAAGACAGTGATATTGAAAAAGCATTTTTTGTACTTTCAAAAGCCCATAAAAAAAACGCAGATGATAAAATCGTTCTGGGAATTAATTCAAGAGATCTGGCAACTTTTACAATCGATCTTCTGATTCCACTTAAATTAAAGGAACGCATATCAAAAATCTACAAAGAAAAGGGTGCAGACCTTCCATTTCCACGGGTAATTTCTGAATCAGGAGTTACAACTCCTGCAGCAGCAGATTTTGTGGGAAATCTGGGATTCCACGGCGTACTTATAGGCGAAGCCGCAGCCAGAAATCCAAAAGAAGCAAAAAAGCTTGTATCGTCATTTAAAGACGGTGCATTAAAAAAACATCTTGCTTACGAATACTCATTCTGGAAAAAACTTGCCGCTAAACTGGAAAACAAATCGCCAGAAAAACCCCTTGTAAAAATCTGTGGTCTTACAGATGAAAATGATGCTGTAAAGGCTGCTGAACTTGGCGCAGATTTACTTGGCTTTATTTTTGCAGAAAAAAGCAAACGCAATAACGGCACAGGCATTGAGAGTGAAAAAAAACTTGCAGCCATTCGAGAAAAGCTTTCCTCTATGACTGCAGGGGGAGAGATAAAATCTTTGCCCCTTATGGTTGGCGTAATAGTAGAACCGGCCAGCGAAGAAGGTCTGTTTGCCTGCCAGCTTTGCTGCAAGGGAATTCTGGACGGCATTCAGTTCCACGGCTGCAGTGAATTTGCAGACGGTGCAACTGGTTACAGTGCCGTTCCCCTTGCTGACGCAAACGACCTGGAAGAAATAAAACTGCTTAATGCTGTCGGATTTCCAAGGGTACTCATAGACGCAAAAAATGTCAGTTCTGAAAATGCCCGGGGAGATGCACGCTACGGCGGCACAGGCAAGACAATTGATGAAAAACTGGTTACCGAAGCTAAAAAAATCGGTACACTATGGTTAAGTGGTGGCATAACACCAGAAAACGTAAAACAGCTGGTTTCTGATTTCAAACCAGAACTGATTGACGTTGCCAGCGGAATCGAATCTGAACCCGGCAAAAAAGACCTGGACAAAATGAATAAACTGTTTGATGAATTAAAATAAACAAGGAGTGTAAGATAAAACCGCTAAAATAGCGCGGCTTTATCTTACCTAAAGTTTGCGTTGCAAACTTATTATTGAACTGCTGTTCCTCATTACATTACGGAACAGCGTAAAAAAGTCAATCGATTGTTGAAACAATCTCCTTGACTTTTATGGGAGAAAAACTTTATTTATGGTAGAAAGTGATAACGGATTTTTTGGTCGCTTTGGCGGACGTTATGTTGCAGAGGTTTTAAGAAGACCAATTGAAGAACTGGAAGAAGCATTTCATGCATGCATGAAAGATCCTGCATTCCTTGCAGAACTGGACGATATACGGGCAAATTACATTGGCAGACCAACACCACTTTATTATGCAAAACGCCTTTCTGAACAGCTTGGCGGAGCTCAGATTTACGTAAAGCTTGAAGGGCTTGCAAATACTGGTGCACACAAAATAAATAACGCAATCGGTCAGGCGCTTGTTGCAAAACGAATGGGAAAAACCCGCATCATCGCAGAAACTGGCGCTGGTCAGCATGGCGTTGCAACTGCAGCTGCCTGTGCAAAACTTGGACTTAAATGCCGCGTTTATATGGGCGAAGTTGACGTTCGCCGTCAGCAGCCAAACGTTTCTACAATGGAAATGTACGGAGCAGAAGTTGTACCTGTTACAAGCGGTTCCCGCATCTTAAAAGATGCAATCAACGATGCAATGCGCGACTGGGCAGCAAATTTCAAGGACACTCATTATCTTATCGGTTCTGCTCTTGGTCCAGCACCTTTCCCTGATATGGTACGAACATTTCAGTCTGTAATTGGCCGCGAAGTAAAACAGCAGATGGCCGCTATTGGCAAAAACATTGATGCCATGGTTGCCTGCGTTGGTGGCGGGTCAAACGCAATCGGCTTCTTTGAACCATTCATTGAAGGCCCAGAACCAAAACTTTACGGTGCAGAAGCTGGCGGAATCGGACCTGGCAGAGGAAACAACGCAAGCCGTATGGTTGGAAACGATGCAGTAGACGGCATCATGCAGGGCTTTAAAACAAGATTCCTTCTTACAGAAGATGGTCAGGCTGGCGAAACCCGCTCAATTTCTGCAGGTCTTGATTATGTCGGAATCGGTCCTCAGCTTGCTCAGATGGGTGAAAGCGGAAGAATTAAATTTGATGCAATTCTTGACAGCGAAGCTCTTGCTGCTGTAAAAACTTTTGCACAGACAGAAGGTGTTCTTTTCGCAATGGAAAGTGCCCACGCAGGTGCCCTTGCATTAAAAATTGCGCCAGCTATGCGCAAAGACCAGAACCTTGTAGTAAACATGTCTGGCCGCGGCGACAAGGATATTTTCATTACCTGCCCTGTATTCCGTCCTGAAGAATGGAAACAATTCCTGCGGGCAGAACTTGCTCGTCTTGATGCCGGAAAAGATATTCATGACGCAGAATCAATGAAAAAATAGGAACAAAAAAGGAAATTTAATTATGGAAAATAAATTGTTAATGGCACATCAGGTTGCCGGATATCCAGAAGATGAAACTGCAATTACTGCCGCAGAAGCACTCATTGCAGGCGGAACAGGAATTCTAGAAGTTCAGCTGGCCTTCAGCGACCCTAGTGCAGACGGTGTTGCAATCCAGACTGCTTGTTCTACAGTTCTTTCAAAAGGCTATACAGTAAAGCAAGGGCTGGAGTATATTTCAAAAATCCGCAAACTTCACCCAGAAATTCCAGTGTTTCTTATGACTTATGGCTGTCTTGTTTATCGTCCAGGTGTAGAAAACTTTGTAAAAATGGCTCATGATGCCGGCGTTTCTGGTCTTATCGTTCCAGATTTGCCTTTTGACTGCGATGAAGGGCTTACAGCTGCCTGCAAAAAATACGGCATGCACAACATTCCTGTTGCAGCACCTTCCATGACAGAAGAACGACTTAACAAAATGGCAACAGCCGGCTTCAAATACATCTACACTGCTCTTCGCGCCGGCATTACAGGAACAAAAACTGTAATCACTGATGAAATGCTTAATTTCATTGACAAGGCTGCTGTCGGTGGTTCAATAATTCTTGGCGGATTTGGAATTTCAACAGGTGAACAGTCAAAAGCTCTTGCTCCACACGTTACAGGAGTTATTGCCGGTTCAGTTTTTGTAAACCTTATTACAAGCAACTATGACCCTGCAAATCTGGAAGAAAGCCGCAAAAAAATCTACGATGCCGTAAAAGCAAAAGCTGAAGAATTGACTAAGCCATTAAAATAAATGAATAAAAAATAACTTGCCATCTGTAATTTATGTGATAGAATTATTGCGTAAACTTGTGCGCTATGGATAAAAAGTTAAAGTTATTTGTTTTAAGTCAATCTTCTCTTAAAGAATGTTTTTCTGGCGATGATTTCAATTCGTTATTTGAATTTGATTTTTATTCATCGTCAGAAAACATGATAGAACAAATTACAAACGGTAATTGTCCTTCTGCTATTGTTATTGATGAAAAAAATGCACAGGATTTTTCACTTCTGGAAAAAATTAATGAAGCAACAACAATTCATGTTGCCCTAAAATCAGATCTTTTTACAAGCGTTCCTGTTGCAGTTATTCTTGAAGTTCCAAATCAGGAAACAGAGATAAAACTCCTTGAAAACGGCTTTACAGATGTTTTTGATAAGAACATCAATAAAAAGATTTTATTTTACAGAATAAAAAATCTTATAAAAAATCTTGCTGAAGAAGCAAAAAAATTCAATGCTCTTAATGCTCAGCAGAAAAATGCTATTCAGCAGCTGATTCAACTGAGCAGTAAAACTGGCATTTACAACAAACAGACTTTCATCTATAAAGCAAAAGAATTCATTGATAAAAAACCTGGCAAGATTTTTACTTTCATGCGCTTTGACCTTGACCGCTTTAAGGTTTTCAATGATATTTTTGGTTTTTCTGAAGGTGATAAAATCCTAGAAAAAATCGGAGAAAAATTCCATTTTTCATATAAAAAAACGGAACTTGTTTACGGACATATATATGCAGACCATTTTATAGTCTGCTTTGAAAAATTTGATTATGATCCTGACAAAATTGTTAATACAATCACAACTTTTGTGAATACACTTCATCCAAGTTTTGATTTCATTGTGCGAATAGGTTTTTATGAAGTTGTAAACAACGGAAACGTTGATGTTTCCCTTGCCTGTGACCACGCACAGCTGGCACTTCAGTCAATTAAAACAGACTTTGTAGAACGCTATGCTTTTTATAAGCCGGAAATGATAAACGACCTGAAACAAGAACAGGAACTTATATCTGACATGGTAACAGGCCTTCATAATAATGAATTTCAGATATGGCTTCAGCCTCAATACGACTACACTACTCAATCGCTGACTGGAGCAGAAGCTCTTGTTCGTTGGCTTCACCCTACAAAAGGACTTATTTCACCTGGTGTTTTCATTCCTATTTTTGAAAGAAACGGATTTATAACTCAGCTTGATCAGTATGTATGGGAAAAAACCTGTCAGCTTTTAAAATTGTGGCAAGATGACGGCCTAAATCCAGTACCAGTTTCTGTAAATATTTCCCGAAGAGATATTTACACTCCAAATCTTGTAAAAATTTTTGATAACCTGATTGAAAAATACAATCTTACTCCAAATCTTCTTCGTCTTGAGATTACAGAATCTGCATATATGGACAATCCGAATCAGCTGATTAAAGTTGTTCAGGAACTGCGTGACCACGGATTCTGTCTTGAGATGGATGACTTTGGAAGCGGCTATTCCTCTTTGAACACATTGAAAGATGTTCCTGTTGATATTCTAAAGCTTGATATGAAATTCATCATGTCTGCTACAGAAGATCTTAAAGACGGAAAACTTAAGGAAGAAGGCTCGCGATGTGGAAGCATTTTAAGCTCCGTTGTTAGAATGGCAAACTGGCTTAAATTACCTGTAATTGCAGAAGGAATTGAATCAAAAGAACAGGCTGACTACCTTAAAAGCATCGGCTGTTTCAATATGCAGGGATTTTATTTTTCAAAGCCGATTCCAGCTGGCGAATACCAGGAATTAATTTCAACGCTTGAATCATCTTCATCAAAAGCGGAACTTTACAATATTCAGAGTGCACTTAACTTCTTTGACACTTCTACTCAGGATTCTCTCTTATTTAATGATTTTATTGGTGCATCAGCAATCCTTGAATGGTCAGGAACAAATGTAGAAATTCTTCGAGTAAACGATGCCTTTCTTGATGAGCTTGGAACTACAAGAGATTCTTTTAAAAAAGCACAAAGGAATATTATTGAAAGCTTGGATTCAAACAGCCGTATAATCTGTATGTCTACATTAGCAGAAGCAACAAAAACTTCTAAATCGTTATTCTGTGAACTTTTGTGTACTCCAATCTATATTGGAACGCAACCATTCTGGATTAGAGCAAAAATCAAGCATCTTTCAAAAACTGCAACAAGCGATATTTTTTACTGTTCAATTGAAAACATAAATTTCAGAATGCAGCTTTTGCAGCTTAACACAAATATTTCTGAACAGCTTGCAAACATAATGGAAAGTGTTCCATGCGGAATTTTTACTATAAACTACGATGGTCAGACGATTTCTACAGCGTATATAAATGAAACTACTGCCAAAATCTGCGGTTACAATCAGTCTGAATTCCGTGTAAAAATGTCAGAAAATCCTCTGTTTATTTTCCCTGAACATGATTCAGAAGAATTTAAGCATATTCTGTGGAATTGTGTAAAAAGAAAAGTTCCTGCCTACAGTTTCAAAACAAATGTTCTGTGCAAAAACGGTGAAACTAAAATCGTTCAACTTTCTGGAAATCTTGCTGAACAGAGCAACGGAAACATTTATATCTGCTCTATTATGGTAGATATAAATGATATTGAAAAAAACAATCTCTCAAAATATACTTCATTTGTATTTTCGGCTTTCAATGAAGTTTACGAACTTGATTTTTCCGAAAACACAAGTCGTACTGTAAAATCAAATTTTCTTATTGATTACAAAAAATCTGTAAGAAATCTTGATACTGTCATAGATAGCTGGATAAACAATACTGTTGTAGAAGATGACAGAAAAAAATTCATGGAATTTATAAGTCTAAATAATATTCTTAACGCAGAAAAAAACAAAATAATTCCTTCTCTTGACTACAGAATAAAAACTTCTGATGGAAATATTGAAAGACTCCGAACATTGATTTTAAAATCAGATAACAACAAATATCTTTGCTGCAGCAGCAACGTTACGCACTTAGAAAATTAAAAGTCTGCTGGACAAAAAAACTCCATTTGTCTGCCCGTAACCGGATGAATAAAACTTAAGTATTGAGCATGAAGCATTAAGCGTTCCCCTTTTTCGCACCTTCCGTACAATGTGTCTCCAATTATAGGTTTTCCAAATCCATGACTATCTGCACTGGCCAGACGCAGCTGATGAGTTCGCCCTGTAAGCGGAGTAAATTCAACCCGGGTTACTGTCCGTTTTTTTCCGTCTGGAGCAGTATATTTTTCAAATCCGATTTTTTTCCATTGCGTTACTGCTTCTTTTCCGTTTTCTCTGTCCCAGATTTGATGAGGACGATTTTCTACATCAAGACGAAAATACAAAGTCATTTCGCCAGATTCTTCCTGCAGAATCCCATCTATGAGAGCCACATATTTTTTTTGTACGATTTTCTTTTCAAACTGCTGCTGAAGATTTCGATGAGAATCCTTTGTAAAAGCCAGCACCAGAAGTCCGCTTGTTTCCATATCAAGCCTATGAACAGAAGGCTGTTCAATACACTCCGGAAAAAGAAGCCGAACTCTGTTTACAATGCAGTCCTGCTTGTCTGGTCCACGCCCAGGTACGCTTAAAAGTCCGCTTTGTTTGTTTACAACAATAATTTCTTCATCCCGATAAAGAATATTAAGTCCAAGGATTTCAGGTAAAATCAGGCCGCAACGCTCATCGCAGGGAGGATAATTTCTGCCGTTCTGTCTGTACGCTGTGTCTTTTCCATAAAAAACTTCAGCCATGCTTACAACAGAATATCTGTTCGAAAATGCATAATCCAAAAGCTTTGGCGCACAACAGTCTCCTGTTCCTGTTGGTGGAAGCAAATCAGCACAAATTTCTCCCAGCGAAACAACAGTATTTAGAGCAGTGTGAAATGAATAAAGTTCATAAACATTTTTCAGTGATTGATTACAAAGAAATTTGCGCCTTTCAACCAGTTTTCGCTCTTCTTCTGTAATATTGGAATATTTACCAGTTTCTAGTTTTCTTGCAGTTTTTAATCGGTTTATTTCATCTGTAAGCTGATGAATTTCCTTATCATTCTGTTTTAACGCCGTTTCAATTTCTTCAGCAGAAACTATTGGTTCCACATAAATACTTTCATCATCAGAAGCAAGAACAAGCCTTTTTGAAATTCCAGAAACTGTCTTTAAAATTAAAAGACGACCATCAGCATCTTTACAAAGGGCTGCGCCTATCATAATGCCGTGGTCGCCTCTTGAGTCACTTACCTTTCCCAGCTGTTCAAGCTTTACAGAGCCATTTTCCAGGCCAGTTATAATTTGATTACAAATATCAAAAGCTTTTTCTTCTGGGAAAGGAGGAAACATAATCTACAGTCCGCGAATTTCTACAGAACCGTCTTCTTTTGCAATGAAAGCAGCAGGTTTATTTTTTGTAAAAAAACCAACTTCTACAACACCAGTTATATCGTTGATAACATCTTCCATTTTTTCTGCATCTACAGGTTTTTCCCACAAGCAGTCTACAATCTGATTTCCATTGTCTGTGATTACAGGACCACACTTGCGAACACCTTCACGAAGAACGACTTTGGCGCCAAGCTTTTCCAGCTGCTTTTTTACAGGAACAAAAGCTTCTGCAATTATTTCTACAGGAAGAGCAAATTTTGTGCCTAAAGAATCAACAGCTTTTGAAGAATCTGCAACAATTACAAATTTTTTTGCATTGTATGCAACAATTTTTTCCCGGAGCAATGCGGCACCACCGCCTTTAATACAATTGTTTGCATTGTCAATTTCATCTGCGCCATCAATTGCAAGATCAAGTTCGCCATTAATTACGCGGTCTTTAAAAGAATAAACAGGAACACCCCAGTCTGCACAGGCATTTTCTGTCTGAAAGCTTGTAACAACAGCCTTTACATCCTTTAATGTGCCATCTGCAATATATTCAGAAAGACGTTTTACAGCAGGCAAAGCTGTAGACCCAGTTCCCAATCCAATCTTCATTCCGCTGAAAATCAATCCTTTTTGAACCAGGGTTTCTAGTGCTGTTCTAGCCGCAAGAATCTTCTGTTCACTCTGATTTAAGTTCGCCATCGTAATCAACTCCTGTAAAATATTTAAACTGTCTGTAACCCTGATATTTAAGCATTGTATAACCGTTACAAACCTTGCATCCTGCCTGTTTTGCAACCTTCATAACCGGTGTTATCTGAGGATCGTAAACAATGTCATAAAGATATTCATTTCCTTTAAAATTGTAGAACCAGATAGGATTATTCTCTTTGTTTGGTTCTTCTTCAGAATTCATTCCAACATTAGTAGTCTGAATTATAATATCTGCGTATTTTTCCAGTATGGAAAGATTTTCGGGATGAAGCTTTGCATATTCAAATCCAAACTGTTCTGCCAAAGACTTTGCATGACTTTCCGTTCGGTTGAAAATGCAAGCCTTGCCGCCCATTTCCTTTATTGTATATGCAATTGCTTTTGCAGCTCCACCAGCTCCTATAATCGCAACCTTTCTGCGGCGTAACTTTTTTTCTCCAATAAATTCGGAAAGAGCTTCCTGAAAACCTCCGGCATCAGTATTATGCCCAACCCACTGACTGAAATCCTTTAACAGCGTGTTACAGGCACCAATTTCGCCAACTTCAGAACCAATTTCATCAGCCAGTTCCATTGCATCATGTTTATAAGGAACAGTAACAGCCATTCCTTTCATTCCAATCTCGTTTGCAAAATCTATACTTTCTGCCATTGAAGAAGAACATAAAGGAATAAAAACATTGTTTAAATTATGCTCACGATATCCTTCATTATGAATAAGCGGACTGGATGTAACTTTAAGAGGAAAACCTGTTACACCAAAAATGCGGGTATTTTCATCAAGATTATGAAAATTATACATATCACAAAGAGTAATAGGATCAAGATGACCAATTTCCTGTGTATTTCCTTTAGTTTCTAAAGGAGAAGTATATGTAACAAAGGAGCCCAGTTTATAAGACAAAATTCGGCTAGGCAAACCAAGGTTTCCCATTGCAATAAAAATGTGATCAAAATCATTGCAGGAACCAGCCTCGCGAAAAAGTCTTGTAACATCACTTAAATTATTAGGCATAAAAGCTATTTTTGGAATTTCAAATGGAGTTCTTCTCATCTGAAGACATTTCTGGCGAAGATTTGTTACAGGACCGTCGAATTTATGGCAAGAACGGATAATCTTTACACCAAATGCCTGAGCGCTATCAAGTAAACCAGGAACATGAAAATCTTCTTCAAAATCAACGTAAGCAAAATTCTTAGAAGGATTTTGATCAGCAAATGCCAGTGCTCGTCCAAAAAGCGCTGTTCTTGAAAATTCGCCGCTATTATACAAACCGCCATCTTCAACACGTCTGATTGTAAGAATACAAGGAATGTTTATCATAGAAGGAAATTTGCGCACATTTAACTGTTCATCTTCACTAAGATGATCCACTCGCAATTCAACAATATCAATATGCTTTGAATATTTCTTTACAAAATCTGCATCTTCCTGAAGTGTTTTCCCAGTAAGTGTAAGACATATTTTAGGCTTTACCATTTTATTTTCCTGTCATCCGCTTTAGTGAACTATTATTTTTTTCTGTTCTTTATCAACTACATAAAGAGTTAGGGTTGTTTCTTTTGGAACTGCATAAGGCAATGAAATACTTAACCCTGTATGCATAAAATTAACCAATGTATATGTATTTCCATCTGCAGATGTTGCATCAAGACGCATTGGGACAGGATAAGGATATTCAGTAATTTCCGTAGAGAAAATTCCATAAACGTTATCTTCGTATTCGCCATTAGGGAATGCCATCTCTACGCCCATACGTGAATAATTTGGAATAAATTCGCTTTCAAACTGCTGCTGAGAAACAACTGTACCAGGCTTTTCCTTTCCTGCCATTGGTCGGGAAGTAAACTCAAATATGATGCGGCTTCTTGCAACAGTCTGAAGCATATCATTAATAGAAAGACCTGTAAGTCTAGGAACTCGCGTATTTTCAAAGGAAGGACCGCGGCTTACTACAAGAGAAAGTTTAACAGGTTCCGAAATGTCAGTTCCTTCAGGAGGATCCTGCTCAAGGATTGTGCCGGCTGCAGATACATCAGGTTTGTACATTGGTTCCTCAAGCACAATCAAAGGATTTGCAGTACCTGCAAAAAGAGTCTGAAGATTCATTTTCAGCTCATCAAAATTCTGACCAACATAACCGCCAACTTTATCAACAATAACACCACGGCTTACAACAAGAGAAACGCGGCTGTAACCTTTTACAATTGAACCGGCAGAAGGATTCTGATCAAGAATTGTTCCCTTATCACCAGGAACTTCTGAATAACGCAATGTGATTTTTGGATAAAGCTCTTTTTTCTGCATTTCAAGCAGTGCTTCTGTAAGTTCTTTTCCTCGAACTTCTGGAACCATTACTTCTTCCGGTCCCTTTACATGAAGGAAAAAGATTACACATGCAAAAAACAGCATTACAAAAACAGCAGCTATAACAGTTGCCACTAATGTCTTGCCGTTTGCCTGAAGAGATTCAAAATACGAAGTAAGACCTGCACGTTCTGGTCTAAAATCCTTTAAATTTTTTCCAGTATTTTTGATTTTTTCTACAATTCCGTTCTTATCCATAACAAAGATAATAGCATTTTGAACTATTATTTACAATTATAGGACAGTGCCGATAAAGTTTTTTGCGCCATTCATAAAGGATTTGTAGTCCATTGCATTTTTACCCTGACGCTGAAGTTTTGTAACTGCATAAAATCCAGAGCCGCAGCGGACAAGAATTCCTTTTGCCTTAGAAAAAGCGCAGACTGTTCCAGGCACAGCATCAACATTGCCGCCAAGGGCTGCTCCTTCGTCATCAGAAACCGGAAAGCCAGACATGATTTTTAATGGCAAATCGTTTTCCAAAGTCCACGCATTAGGTTCAGGAAAATATCCGCGGACAGTGCGGTCAATTTTTTCTGCAGAATCAGACCAGTTGATTTTTGCATCCTGCTTTGAAATTATTCCTGTGTAAGACGCTTCTCCCCTTTGTGGAGTTCCATCGGCAATGTCATTGTTTGCAGAAATTTCCGCCAGCAGCCCAGCAATAAGCTCCGCTCCCTGCACAGCGGCATCATTTAATAAAGAGCCGGCAGTTTCTGTTCCATTCAGAACAACATTCTGCTGAGCAAGAATATTTCCTTCGTCCATTTTTGCACTCACTTTCTGAATGGTAAATGCAGTTTCCTTATCGCCATTCAGAATAGCTGCATTTACAGGAGTACAACCGCGGTAAACAGGTAATGCAGAAGGATGCAGATTTATTCCGCCAAATCTAAAAAGCCCCATGAATTTAGGACCAAAAATATGACCGTATGCAAAAACAACCAGAATGTCTGCATTTATTTCTGCTACAGCCTCCCTGGCAGGAGTATCAAGATGTTCATGTTCAAAAACAGGAATACCAAGTTCACGGGCGGCAATACCTACAGGAGTAGGAACCAGCTCTTTGTGACGGCCTTTTGCTGTAGGCGCATTTGTAAGAACACCTGCAATTTCATAGCCATTTGCGGCTGCTTTTTCAGAAAGCAATTTCAATGTAACAGCAGATGCATCAGGACTTCCGGCATATAAAACTTTAATCATGGAAAACCTCCGGGGGCGTTGCGGGGCTCTCCCCGCTAGAGGGGTAGAGAGACACCGAAAGGTGTCGAACGTAGGGCAGGCGCCCTCCTGAATTATTTATTTTTCTTTGCTTCTTTAGCAGCAATTTTTGCTGCAATGCGTTTTTCTTTTGCTTCTCTTTCAAGACGCTTTTTTTCTGCCCGTTCGGCACGGCGCTTGAACTGTTCTTCTGTCTGCTTTGCAAAATCAGCGTCGCCCCGGTCAATAAAAACATGACCGTCAAGATGATCGTTTTCATGCTGAATTATGCGGGCCAGCAAACCTTCTGCTTCAAGAGTAAATGGTTTGCCTTTTTCGTTAAATGCCTGAACAGTAACCTTTGCAGGTCGCTGAATATTTTCGTAAACGCCAGGAATGCTAAGACAGCCTTCCTCGTAATCGCAAAGTTCTGCGCTTGTGCTGATAATCTGGGGATTAATGAAAACGCGGCGTACATCATCATCAGAAATCACAACAAAAATTCTTTTGCTGATTCCAGCCTGGGGTCCTGCAAGTCCAACGCCCTCAGCTTCAATCATTGTGTCAAACATTTCTTCAATGAACACTCTAAGCTCGTCATTGATTTCTTCCATTTCAAAAGGTTCTGCAACCTGTCTTAATATTTCTTCACCTAATTTTGTAATACGCATATATTATTCCTTTTTTATCTAGTAAATAATGAAAATACTGCCAGTCTGCCAAAGACCGGCAAAACCGCCGGCTAGCATCGCCACATTCGCGGCTCGGTATGGAAACTTTCATTCCAGGCCGCGAATTTTTTGCCATTTTCTGACTTTCTTCAGGTATTTGCATTACGGTGGTTGAGTTTATCGAAACCACCACATTTAGTGTAGCAGTCATTTCGACGAGTGGTTCAATGAGCGCTACACTCATTACTTTTGGAACAGCCCCCTCTGTGATTGTTCTACAATCTTATTCTTGCCGCAGCAGCATGAGCCGCAAGACCTTCTGCATCGCCAAGAGCCCCGGCAGCAGCAGCGGATTTTTTCATTCCTTCGCTTCCTTTAACAGCACGCAAAGTTGTAACAGTCTTAAGAAAAACGCGAACGCTTAAACCGCCAGAATAATGAGCCGCACCGCTTGTTGGCAAAGTGTGGTTCAAACCAGCAGCGTAATCACCAAAAACTTCTGCACTGTAATGGCCAATAAAAAGAGAACCGTAATTGCGGCAAAGCTTTTCAGCCCTTGCACGAGCCTCTCCTTCTTCCATGGCAAGCTCCAGATGTTCAGGTGCTTTTCGGTTTGCAAATTCGCAGGCCTGCTCAACAGAATCCACAATGATGATTCTGCCAAGATTGTCAATAGAAATCCGGGCTGTTGCCGCAGTTGCCAGAGTTTCAAGCTGCTTTTCAATTTCTGCGCTAACCCTTTCCGCAAAACCGCGGTCAGTTGTAACCATTACAGGCTGAGCCACAACGTCATGTTCTGCCTGAGCAAGCAAATCCGCTGCAACCCACGCAGGGTCAGCAGAAGAATCGGCAATAATGAAAACTTCTGTAGGACCGGCTACCATGTCGATTCCGACCTTGCCGTAAACAGCTTTTTTACAGGCTGCAACAAATTTATTGCCGGGGCCAACAATTACATCAACCTGGGGAATAGATTCCGTACCATAAGCCATTCCTGCAATTGCCTGAGAACCGCCGCAGGCATAAACCTTTTTACAACCACAGATATATGCTGCAGCCATAATTCCTTCGTCAGCATAAGGTTTTCCGCCAGCAAAAGGCTTTCCTGGAACTCCAAGACCGGCCGCATCCGCCTTAGCCTTGTCATCAGGATGAACACGAGGAGGCGTACACATTACAATTTCATCAACTCCAGCAGCAGCCGCAGGAGTAACAGTCATTACAACAGTAGAAACAAGCGGAAAACGGCCTGCAGGAACGTAAACGCCGGCCCTTTCCACAGGAATAGTTTTCTGCCCCGTAAACATGCCAGGCGCGATTTCCATTTCAAAATCGTCAAAAGAATCTTTCTGGCGGCTTGCAAACTTGAACGCCAGCTCATGTGAATAGCAAACAGCATCGTAAGTTTCCGGATGGTCCTTTTTAAGCTTTTCAGCAGCAGCCTTCAAATCGCTTTCCGCAATCAAAAAACTTGCAGGAGCACTTACATCAAACTTTGCACCATATTTTTTAAGGGCAGCGTCTCCATTTTCAATCACATCCTTAATAACTTCCTGAACTACTTCATTAGCATCAGTAAAATTACGACCAGTGAACCAGTCCGGCTCAACTTCATTTGCATTCAAGATTTTAATCATAATTCTAGATTTTACCGTTTTTTTTCAGAATCTACAATAAACTATGAATTTAGATTTTTTTTGGGCGCAAATTCTTTTTGCAAACGGGCTGCTACAGGCTACCCTCACGGTCGGTATTTTTTTTACAGCCTTTCAGCCTGCAAAAAAAATACGCCGCACCAGAGTGCGGCCCTTCCACATCCCGGCGCGGCGTATTTTTAAAAACAAGTTATTTCCGAATTTTCATTATTTCAGTTCAGGAATAATAAAATTGTAGTTTTCTACGTGCTCTGCAAAAAGCTCAGGAAGCTGTTTCTGGGTGAATATTTCATATCCATACCAGTTACCATCATTATAAAACTTAAAGCCGTTCCATCCACCAAGATTAGTAACTTCAACATAATACCATCCAGTTTCTTCATCTTTTGTCATTTCTAAAGGATTTGTTTCCCAACCCGTACTGTCACAAACAAATTTTATGCTTCCGTCGTATGTTTCTTTGTTAAAACCAAAATGTTCCGGGCGGAAAATAATTTTGTATTTTTTAGAAGCAGGAATATATACATAAGGAATAATATTTTCTTCAACCCAGCTGGCATACAATTCTGTATCTTCTGAAACAGTCTTAACATAATCAGTACCATCTAATGTTTTTGTCCATCCACAGAATCTATAACCGTCTTTTTTAACCTGAATTAGGTTTTCAAGGTTAGTGACATTTTCTACGCCAACTACAACATTATCCCCAGGATGCTCTGTACACTCACCACCATTAAAATTGAATGTTACATTACTGGTTTTAAGACTATTTTTAATGCACTTTTGACGAACTTTAAAGTAGTTTGATTCATCATCACCAGAAAGCAATTTATATGGCACATAAGGGTTGCTCCAGCCTGCAACAACATCTTCAAAAGAACCTTTTGTGTTTTCCCATGCAAGTTTACATACACCATCTGTATATGCAGTAGCACCAATATAATCCTTTATCATGTTCTGCCATGTTCTGCCATGTTCTGATTTTTGCAGAAGCTTTTGTATAATCAAATCCGCTTTCTTCATTAGAGAACTGAATAAGGTATTCTTTATATTTATTTACAAATTCTGGCACCTTCATAATCTTCTGGATTAAAGGATGGTTCCCGTCATTCAAATTTCCCCATTCAAGAGGATTCTTTTTAGCAGCATCTGTTGAACAACCGTTTGTACCAAGAATATTGTCATAGTCATAAGGAATAAAATATGCTTTTCCGTCTTTATCAAAATAGAAGTAATAGTTGTTGTTGTTAATCCAGTAATCATCCCACATGCCAAGAATTACATTTACGGCATAAGTTTTAAGGAACAAATCAACATCCATTTTTTCTTCATACCAGGCTTTTATTGCGCTGGAATCAGAATCATTCAAAGAATTTAATTCATTAATCCACCCTTTGATTTCTGTTTTTGCTTTAGAAAGCTTATCTTTATTTGTCTTAAGATCATAATTGTACTCAAAACTTGGTTCAGATGGATCAAGTTTTATATCTTCAACACCAAAGTAATAATCTTCATAATCATTTTTAAAGTTTGGTCCAGAATCGTTTTTCCATGTACATTTCCAGAGATTTCCTTTATTACCGTTAAAATCTCCTCCCTTTTCTTCCGAAGTTCGCTCTTTAAGAAACTGCTTATCAATGTTTTCAATCATTGCATAAACACCGTAATCAACTTTTTCAATGGAACCGTCTTCTTCTACAATATCAAGTAAAAGGCGTGTGTAACCTGCACGGGGAGCGGTCCAAACTCCACAATCACGGAAATAGTTATAGCCAAAAATTTCACGGCTGTATGTAAAATCATCCTTAAAGCGCTTTAAAATAACGCCTTTCATACAGTTTTCAAGCTTTCTATCTGGGTCTGTTTCCACGCCATCAACAATAACAGGCCATTCTTCAAAATCAACCTTAAAATGGGCCTGAACATATTTTTCAGACTCTTTATCCTGAGGGCGTGTACGGCTTGTATTTCCTCGAATTCTGAAGCCCACATCCTTCATTGTCCAGGCTTTACCATCCTTTTCAAAGCGGTATTCTGCATGAACACATTCTTCGTTAGAGGGATTAATATCATAATATTCAAGCAGTTTATTCCACTGCCCGCGGGTAATTGTAATTTTTGTACTTGCCAGCTTGTCTGTTCCAAAAATAAAATCAAGAGCTTCTGTTCTTGTATTAAAAACAGGTTCTGTAACTTCTTCAGCTGGCTTTTCTTTATTTGGAGAAGTCTGTTTATTTCCACCTAAAAGCAATGCAAGACTTTTATCACTACCAGAATCATTGGAACAGGAAATCATTACACCAGTAAACAAAATAGCAAGAACTGCAACTGGAAGAACTGTTAGAATCTTTCTTAAAGTTAATTTCATATATCCCCCATAAAACTATAATTAATTTTCAACTAAAAAAAATATATGCTTTTTTTTTAGTTAAATCAATTCTTCATTTATAAATTGACCATATTTCTTTTTTTTATTACTTTTAAAAAAAAGCATTTTAGAAAGGAATAAAATATGTCAGAAGAAATCACAGAAGGAACTCTTGAATTTGACGAATCAAACGGAAACTTTGTAATTGGACACGAAGAATCCAACAGAATATTAAAGACTCTTAAATTTGGCGATAAATTTGAAGTAAAAGTGAACGATGAATGGGTAGAAACTTTCCTGGAAATCAGCAGCAACGAAAAGGGCGAAATGATTTTTGTTCTTCACGGCACACCCTACAAGGAATTCATCACTGGAATTGATGCACGATAAACTAAATTCAACAAAAAAGCTGTTTAATTAGTTATGATGCAAGCTGGCATCTATAAAATGCCCGTCACGCAAAATGCGGGGAGCGACACGCTCAGCCACCCCTTCTCCAACTTATTAAACAGCCCTCACAAATATTTTGCCATCGAGCAGGATTATCCTGCGAGTCAAAAACCCTGCCTACACAGCATCAAAAGCTTGCGACAAATCTGAAATAATGTCCTCATAATGCTCAGTTCCAATCGACAGTCTGATTGTTCCCTGTGTAATTCCCTGGTCTGCAAGCTCCGCATCGTTCAGCTGACTGTGAGTTGTACTTGCAGGATGAATTACAAGGGATTTAACGTCAGCAACGTTTGCAAGAAGACTGAAAATCTTCAGATTATCAATAAACTTCCATGCAGCTTCCCTGCCACCTTTGATTTCAAACGTAAAGATAGAAGCTCCACCGTTAGGGAAATATTTTTCGTACAAAACATGATCAGGATGATTTTCCAGAGAAGGATGATTAACCTTCTGAACTTTAGGATGATTTTTAAGGAATTCCACAACCTTCTTAGTGTTTTCAACATGACGGTCAAGGCGCAAAGACAAAGTTTCAGTTCCCTGCAAAAGAAGGAATGCATTAAACGGACTGATTGTAGCCCCCTCGTCACGCAACAGAATTGCACGAATATAAGTTACAAACGCAGCAGGTCCAACAGCATCCGCAAAACTGATTCCATGATAACTTGGATTTGGCTCCGCAATAGGACCATATTTTCCGCTTTTTTTCCAGTCAAATTTTCCAGAATCTACTATTACACCGCCAAGAGTTGTTCCATGGCCACCAATAAATTTTGTTGCAGAATGAACAACAATGTCCGCACCATGTTCAATAGGGCGAATAAGATATGGAGTTCCAAAAGTATTATCAATTACAAGAGGAAGACCGTGCTTGTGGGCAATTTCAGCAACCGCATCAATATCAGGAATATCAGAATTCGGATTTCCCAAAGTTTCAAGATACACAGCCTTTGTATTTTCCTTGATTGCCCCTTCAACCTCTTTTAGATTATGAGCATCAACAAAAGTTGTTTCAATTCCAAAAGCCTTTAATGTATGAGCAAGAAGATTGTAGCTTCCGCCGTAAATTGTTTTCTGTGCAACAATGTGGTCGCCAGCCTGAGCCAATGCCTTGATTGTATAATCAATTGCCGCAGCCCCGGAAGCCACCGCAAGAGCTGCAACTCCACCTTCAAGAGCCGCAATTCGCTTTTCAAAAACATCCTGAGTGGAATTAGTAAGACGGCCATAAATATTACCCGCATCCGCAAGCCCAAAACGGTCTGCAGCGTGCTTTGAATTATGAAAAACATAAGAAGTTGTCTGGTAAATTGGCACAGCTCGTGAATCTGTAACAGGATCAGGAGATTCCTGACCAACATGGAGCTGAAGTGTTTCAAAGTGAAGTTTTTTTGTATCTGACATAACGTACCTCGTGTATTTTTTAGATTTTTTAGCGAGAAGGGGGAAGTCTCCCCCAGCCTAATATCGAAGAACCGTTAAAAAACAAGCCGAAAGGGTTGTTTTAGGTTCATCGAAAGAACGGCTCCGAGCAGGATTTATCCTGCGAGAAGGGGGAAGTCTCCCCCTAGCACGCACTTCGTTGCGTGCTACCCTCTCCAGCGGGGGCAGAAACTTTATTTGCACAAGCCCCCGCAACGCCCCCAAAGGAATTGTCTAAAAATTACACATGACGCCATTTCTAAAATTTTCTCTTACAAGCTTTTCAAAATATAAAATCATATCAATTCCTTATTCTCTACTAATTTAGTAGGTTATAAAACATTTATACTTCGTATTTCCTAGTATGTCAATAGGTATTATGAATAATTTTAAAAATATCGCTTTAAGCCAACGCCCCACATGTTTCCACGGAAATAACGCCATTGGCCGTAAAATTCAATCGCCTTTATCATTGCTCCAGCTTTCACAGAAAACTCTGAATATAAATCATCCTTAAAGTTACAAGACTGATCAAAACAGTGTTCTACAAAATTAAATTCCAGGGAAACGGGCTTTACAGGAAAAACTTTTAATGATGCATCAACAGCACAACCGTTCGTGTAACCGTAATCAACAAAAAAACTCCAGTATGCACCAAACGAAAAATTAAAATAGTCATGCTTTACAAGAGGAATGAAAATACCGGCTTTACCGTTTCCTACAAAGTCATAACTGTCACTGTATGAATTCTGCAGCATAAAAACATCTGCTTTTACACCAAGAACAGGCAAAAGCGTTGCCTTTAATCCAAATTCATAACCTAGATATTCAACTGTTTCATACAATAAAAAAGAAAGATTCGTTTCCAGTGACAGATATTTACATCTGTCATACTCGTCAGTATTTCTATCAAAAAAATAGTTCCGCTCTTCATACTCATACGGATAATCCGATGTCTTTACATACGCACTTCTTTCAAGTAAGAAACCAAGAGCTTCACCACCATATTCATCAGTTCTATTTTCATTTTCAGCCTGTGCGAACACAGCCAGATGCAAAATCAACAGTGCAATTATAAAACTAACTTTTTTTTGAATAACCAATTGCTATTCCTCCATTCTGATACGATACTATACCAGATCCTATAGCAAAGCATAGAGCAGTAGGGATGTCTCCTGCTAAGTTCCGCTCACAAGAAAGCCTAAACCAAACCCCAGAACAGCTCCAATAGCAACAGAAACCGCGACATTTACTACTCTCATATAAATCTCCCATAAAAAGTCAGGAAGATTGTTTCAACAATCGATTAACTTTTTACAATGTTCCGTAATGTAATGAGGAACAGCAGTTCAATAATAGGGGCTGTCCCAAAGTGAGCCCACTGAAAAAGTCCCCCAAATGAAGAAATTTACAAATACCACCAGAATCATTAGAATTTGAGAAGTGGTGATTTTATGCTGAACAATCAAAAAGAGTTATATTTTAGTCCATATGCAGAACTGTATGATAAGCTGATTCCGGAAAATCATTTTTTTCGGCAGATAAAAGAAATGGTAGATTTTTCCTTTATCAGGGAAGAACTTAAAAATAAATACTGT
>JAFOCI010000076.1 GCA_017381365.1 Treponema sp. | reverse complement strand
TTTTATTTGGCTTTTTCAAGCAAAAACTATCAGGAAAATAAAGCAGGCAGCAAGGATTAGTTATCTTTGACATCGCTATTGGCGACCTTTAGAAATAAAGTGTTATGCTCGACGTTAGACAGAAAGAACTTTGGCGAATCCATTGACCTTACGGGATGAACATGTTCATTATCCAAGAATATAAGAGTTGGTAAATTGCCGAATGATCTTTCCTGCTTTTTTTTCTTGACAGGAGACACAACATATAAGCGATTGGAGCCCCGGTAGTTCTTGAATGCAGGATGCATTCAAGAATGGAGCCGAAGGCGGAAGGGCGGAAGTAGCGACGGCTTTAGCCGGAACACCCGAAATCAAATTTTAGAGACTTTTCCAATATTCAACGTTTTTCATGTTCAGTTCTGCGGTTGTTGGGGCAGGGGCTGTTACGGGAATCTGTTTTCCTTTTCTGATAAAGAAAACAATCTGATTAAGAGGAACATTGATAAAGTGCATTCCTTTTTCCAGTGGAATCATTTCTGGGGTGCCGCTTTCGAGGCCTTTGCCTTTTGAGCAGACAACGCAGGTCATTGGTTCAGGAAGATAAACTGAGCGGCCTGTTGCATTTGCGGTGTAAACTGGTGCAATCATAAGTTCATCGCCAATTAAAAGCTGATCTTCTGTCTGAGCGGCGGTTTTGTCTTCCGGATATTCAAAGCAGAGCGGCTTAAAATAAAGGGAGTTGTTTTCGGCACAGTCATTTATAAGATTCCACAGATAAGGAAGAAGGCGATAGCGCAGACTGATGATTCCGCGGAAATCTTCTGGGTTTTCGAACTGATAGCATTCCTGTTCCCGGGTGCCAAGTGCTGAATGGTTACGCATTAATGGCGTGAAAATTCCAAGACTTAAAAAGCGCAGCAGAAGTTCGCGGTAAGTATTGTTTCCAAAGCCGCCAAGATCACAACCTGTATATAAAAATCCGCACATATTAATAGAAGGAAGCTGCTTTAGGCACAGAAGAAGGTGGCTCCACCATGCGCTGTTGTCGCCGGTCCAGATGCCGCAGTAGCGGTGCATTCCTATGTAAGATGCGCGGGAAATCAGAAGTATCTGGCGGTCCTTTACGTTCTGCGAAAAATATTCGCCGGCTGCCCGGGACATATTGTAGCCGTAAAGATTGTGTACTTTTTCGTGGTTTACTGTGGAAAGCCCGTTTTCTGTTTTTTCGGCAAGGTTTCCGGCAATTTCTTCTGGAACCTGATGATAAAAGCTTCTGTAATCTTCCATGCTGTTCTGCACGTTTAGAATTTCGTTTTTAATGTCCCAGGTTTTGAAAACGTTTGGATTCTGGTCGGTAATAAGAGCCATGATTTTTTCGTAAGCTTTTTTGAGGCCGTCTTCTGAATAGAAGAATGCCGGCTCGTTCATGTCGTTCCAGAAGCCGTCTACTCCTGCATTTACCATTTCCATGTATTTTGAGCCGAACCATTTGCGTGCTTCTGGATTCAGGAAATCTGTGAAGTGGGAAAGTCCTGGCCATACGCCGGCGGCAACTGGTTTTCCGTCTGCTTTTTTGCAGAAAAAGTTTTTTTCTATGCCTTCTTTGTCTATTTCTGAGTCTGGGTCAACTTTAATTCCTGCGTCAATGATTGGAACGATGTGAATGTTCTTGTCCTTGAATTTTTTGATTGTGGCTGGAAAATCCTTAAAATTCTTTTTGTTGATTGTAAAATCCCGGAATTCGTCCATGTAATCTATGTCCAGGAAAATTGCGTCCAGCGGAATCTGATGTTTTTTGTGATTTTCGTAAACGCGGTCAAGGTCGTCTGCTGTTCCGTAGCCCCAGCGGCTCTGCATGTAGCCCATTGACCAAAGGGGTGGAACGTAGCTTTTTCCTATCATGGTGCGGAATTCTTTAATTATTTCTGTAAAACCTAACTTGTTTGGTTTATCTGTCTGAATCAGGTATATGTCCATATTTGTTGATGGCACATATATGGACATTTTGTCACAATTTGAAAAGGAAATGTCGTATTCTATTTTGCCTGGGTAATCAAGGAAAAGGCCAAAAAGCTGATTTTTTTCTGGTGAATAGACTATCAGAAAGTTGTGGGCACCATAAAGCGACTGTTTTTCTTCGGTGTGGTTCGGGTCATCTGTGCACCAGCTTGTGTAGCGGCGGCCCCTCTTGTTGATTCCGCCAAGATTTTCGCCTAAGCCAAAAACTTTGTCTTCTGGTAAAAGTGAAATTTCGTAAGTAAGTGAATCTTTTTTTAAATTAAGTGTTCCGAATGGAATTTCTGTTGAATTATTGAATACTTTTGCAGTTTCCGGAACTGAAACTACTGCTTCTGTGTTAAAAGGTTTTCCAAATGTGTATTTTGAAATCATTTTTTGTTTAACTCCTGTTACAAAACATTTTAGCATATTTATGGTTAACAAGATACTTTTATAATATGATTCAGAAAAATCTACGCTGATGTTGTAATAATGATGATTTTTGGCGTTCCTGGTTATCTTGTCCGCAAATTTGAGCTGAACAACGCGGCCATCGTTCTTGCGCTTATTCTTGGTCTTCTTGGAGAAAAGGGATTGCGTCGTTCACTTTTGATTTCTGATGGAAATCCTGCAATCTTTTTTGAAAGCCCAGTTTGCATTATTCTCATAATTCTTTGTTTTTTTGGAATTCTAAGCCCAATTTTCATGGCAAAACTGGAATCAAAAATGCAGAAAAGTCAGACTGATGAAGAAAATATAACCAACTGAAAATTTACTTTAGAATGAAATTGTAGTAGGATAGGGGCATGATTAAAATTCTTGCAAAAATATTCATTAAAAATCGAAAAAATTTTACAGATCCAACTGTTAGGGAACAGTACGGTGTGCTTTGCGGCGCCTTTGGAATTTTTCTGAACATTCTGCTTTTTGGCGCAAAATTTCTGATGGGCAGCATTACTGGTTCTGTTGCAATGACGGCAGATGCGTTCAACAACCTGTCGGATGCGGCATCGTCCCTTGTTCAAATTCTTGGATTCAAGCTTTCTGCTAAAAAGCCCGATCCAACTCATCCTTTTGGTCATGGTCGTCTTGAATATGTTGCCGGGCTTATAATTTCATTTTTGATTCTCTTTATGGGAATTGAACTTGTAAAATCTTCTATTGATTCGCTTATTCATCCTGTGGAACTGGAATCCAGCACGGGTGCAATTGTCGTTATGGTTCTTGCAATTCTGATTAAGTTTTACATGTACGTTTACAATCATGGAATTGCGAAAAAAATAAATTCTGTAAGCATGGAAGCTACTGCAAAAGACAGTTTGAGCGATACGATTTCTACATTTGTAGTTATTATTTCTGTGGTTGCTTCCAGATTTACAAAATTTCCTGTTGATGGAATTGGCGGAATTATCGTAGGTTTCTTTATTCTTAAAACTGGTTATGAAGCTGCAAAAGACACTATTGAACCGCTTTTGGGAACGGCTCCGTCAAAGGAATTTGTTGATGCTATTGAAAAGGAAGTTTTGCGTCATAAACCGATTACGGGAATTCATGATCTGGTTGTGCACGATTACGGTCCTGGCCGTCTGATGGTAAGTTTGCATGCGGAAATTCCTGGCGACAGCGACATTTTTGAAATGCATGACATAATTGATGTTACGGAAGTTGATGTGGCAAAAAAACTGGGATGTCACTGTGTAATTCACATGGATCCGATAGACAGGAATAATGCCCGCCTTGATGAATTAAAACAAATTCTTAAGGAAGAACTTTTGAAAATCGATTCTGAAATATCTTGTCATGATGTGCGCATGGTTCCTGGTGTAACTCACACAAATCTGATTTTTGATATTGTGAAGCCATTTTCATGTACAGAAAGTGATGACGAGTTAAAAAATCGCATTATGAAAGCCATACTTGAACGTACAAAGAATGTTTATTGCGTTATAACTGTTGATACGCCGTTTTTGTAATAGTTGTTTTAGTCTGAAAGAATAAGTGTATTGCACTAAAACTAAAAATCCTTTATTATCTACTGGTTAAAAGAGGTAATTACGTTGGAAAAAATTGAACAGAATGAAGAAGAGATTTCTTTGATAGATCTTTTTGCTGTTATTATTAAATATCGAAAAATGATTATTTTTGGAACAATTGCTGCGGGAATTATTGGTATTGCTGCACTTTTTGTTATGCCTAAATTGTTTCCTTCTTTTAATAATAAAGAAATTACAGCTACTTATTCTGTTAAGGTTACTCCACTTCCTAGAAATATTTCATCTGGTCTTGCAGCGCTTGGTATTAATAACAATTTCGAAAAAACACTTACATCAAGTTTTATAAATCTTCCATTTATTGCTTCTGAGTACAAAAAATTTCCTTTTACAAACAAATCTTTTACTAGTGATGTATTCTTTTCAAATTCTATTGTTGAAGAAATTGTTAAGTCCAAAAAATTACAGATTGTTCCGGCAGTCAAAACTAATTATTATGATGTAATATTAAGAATGCCGATTGAAAAACTTGATACTGGTACAGATTTTGTTAAAGAAATAGTTTCAATAGATAATGAGAGTGTTTCAACAGTATTGGCTGAAACAATTCCTTTACTTGAATCTAACACTAAGGAATCACTTGAGAAGATTGAAAAATCTACTGCTCAGGTAAACGACCTTTCTACAATTCAGAATTTGCGAGATCTTCTTAAAGATATTGAAATGTACAAGGAAAAAAATATTAATATTTTTGAGTTGGAAGAAGAGCCATTTGTATTGAGCATTGCACAAGGCAGATTAAAAAAATTAATTATTGTAGTATTTGCGGCATTCTTTTTACTTGTTTTTTTAGCATTTGCACGAAATGCAGTTCTGAACATAAAAGCAGATCCAGAAGCAAGCAAAGTAATTTCTGATGCCTGGAATTCTGGAAAATAAATATTTAAGATGATTCTTAAACTTGCAATAAAAAATATATTCTCAAGGAAAAGTTCGTTTGTCATAATATTTTTTATTGCTTTTTCTATTTCCGTGCTTGTGCTAACTAATTCAATTTTTGACAGCACTGAGCATGGTATTCAGGAAACGTACACTTCTTCTTTTACTGGTGATTTGGTTATAAGACCAAAGTTTGAAACTCCAATCAGTCTTCTTGGCGATGAAACTCCTGTTACTGGTACATTTACTGATAATCCGATTCTAACTCCGTATGAAGAAATTTGTGATTTATTAAACGAATTTTCTGAAATAAAGTATTTTAACCCACAGATAAGCGGATTTGTTGCTCTTGATTTTAAAGGTTGCAAATTTCCAGCAATAATTTTTGGAACGGAAACTGAAAAATATCTTAAAATTATGCACGCAATAAAAATTGAAAAAGGTTTTCCTTATGAATCTGGCAAAAAAGGTATTATGCTCAGTACTCAGATTGCCAATAAGATTGGGGCTGGAATTGGCAGTGATATACAATTTATTGTGGCAGAAGGTCTTTCTGCAAGAATTAGAACTGCGCCAATTACGGCTGTTTATTCGTATCCAATAGAAAATTCAATTTTTGATGAACTTGTTATAATTTCTCCTGATGTGGCGAGAGAATTGCTTGATATTAATGCAATGTATAGTGGCAATACTATTGTTCTTGAACAGGAAATGGAAGATCTTTTGCAAACCTTTGATATGGAAAATTTGTTTGAAGATGCAACTGATGTTGATGGAATTAAAAAAGATGATTTCAGTTTTAAGGAAATAGAATCGGTAAAAGAAAATGACGAAGATTTTTCTACTACTTGGAATTTTATCGTTTGCCGTCTTCATGATTCTAATGACACAAATAAATTGATAAAACTTCTGAATAAAAAATTCAAAAATAATGGCTGGAACGTTGAAGCTGTAAACTGGCGAAATGCAGCTGGAAGCAATGCACTTTATTTGTATTTTCTTAGGCTTATTCTTAACGTTGGCATTTTTATTGTCCTTATTGCAGGATTTATTGTCATTAACAATACTCTGGTAATTAATATTCTTGACAGAACCAGGGAAATCGGCACTATGCGTGCAATTGGAACCAGCAAAGCTTTTGTTTGTTTTGAATGTATGGCAGAAACGATGATAATTTCGATAATTGCAGGCATTATTGGATGTGTGATGGGAATGATTTTTAGCGGAATTGTTTCGGCTTGTCATATACCTCTTACAAATTCATTTTTACGACAGTTATTTGGTGGCAATTTTATTATTACGGCAATGACTTTTTCAAATTTAATCAGGAGTTTTATTGTTTCGCTTGTAATAGGAATGATTGCATGGCTTTATCCTGTTCATACAGCTTTAAAGACAAATCCGGTTACAGCAATGCAGGGAGTTAAATAGTGATTGAAACAACTTTAGGATTTAGATCACTTATATATAGAAAAAAACAATATATTTCTCTTTTTCTTATATGTCTTTTTGGAACAGCAATTTCATTGTTCAGTCTTTTTATGAGTCGCGGCATGTTGGATTCATTGAACGAAAAAGCCCTTGTATATTATGGTGGTGACCTTGTTGTTATGAGTAACAATCATTCTGACCGTTTTATACCTGATCATAAAAATATGATTGAAAAACTAAAAAAAATAATGCCGTCGGATGCGGTGATTACGGAAAGATATGATTTTAGTGCAGAAACAAATGTTTCTTTGTACTACGAAGGCGAAGAAGTTCTGCAGCGTGTTATAAAAGCTGTTGATTTTGAAAAGGAATCTTATCTTTTTGCCAAAATGAATATGATGGAAGGTAATGCTGCAATTGAAGCAGGGTCGAATAAAATATTACTTAGCGCCCCGATTGCAAAAAAACTTGGTGTGAAATGTGGTGATTCCATAACTTTGTATTTAAGAACTATAACCGGCTACATTAATACTGTGGATCTTGAAATTAATGGTATTTTTTCTGATTCAAGCGTTTTTGGAATGTATACTACTTACGTTAATCTTGATTTTATGCGAAAAACTTACGGTTATGATTATGATTTTACAAACAGAATTTGCATAGAATTTCCGGAACGAAAAGGCTTGAATGATAAGTTTATTGCTGATTTACAGAAAAAGATGGAAAAGGAATTTAAAATGTTTCCTTTGGTTGATGATAAAAGAATTTTTTACGATTCAGAATGGAAACTTTCGGAAGATACATTTGCATTGATTCCTTTGAAATCAAATCTAACAGATGTTAAAATTCTAAAAAATGCAATGAGTGCTGTGATTATGCTTATAATCGTTCTTTTAGTGCTTATAATCAATGCGGGAATGGGTAGTACTTATCGTGTGATTGTAATGAAACGAATAAATGAGATAGGTATTTATATGGCGATTGGAATGAAAAAAACTTCAATTATTGCCAGTCTTTTATTGGAAAGTTTATTTCTTTTGCTTAGTGGATGTTCGGCAGGACTTGTTATTAGTTTTGTATTATGCAAGATTTTTTCTACTGTAAATTTTTCATTTATTCCTGGCTTTTCAATTTTTTTAACAAAAGGTTTCTTAAATCCTGTAATTTACGGAAGTGGACTTTTTGCTGTATTATTTAGTGTAATATTTGTAACTTTACTTGCTGTTTTTTATTCAGTTAATAAATGTGTTAATATTATGCCTTGTCAGGCAATTTCTACAAATGAATAAAATTTTGGAGATGATATGAAAAGAATAATTTTGATTGCGTTATTTTGTTCTGTTTCTAGTTTATTTGCACAGACTTCACGACAGGAAGCTGAAAGAATATTGATTCAGGCAGAAGAAAGTACTTGTTTTTATGAAACTGACATGAAGGGTGATTATCAGATAGTTCATGATAAACCTGGCGAAGGTAGAAATGTTTTGAGCGCCATTCTTTATAGAAGAGATGCTCAGAAAAAATGGACGATTTTGATAACAGGTCCTGAAAAGGATAAGGGGAAGGGATATCTTCAGTTTGATTCTAATATATGGTTTTATGACCCTGCTGACAAAAGGTTTACATTCAGTTCTGTAAGGGATAAGTTTCAAAATACAAATGCTAATACTAGTGATTTTGCACCGCAGCTTTATTTTCATGATTATTCGATTAAAAGTTTTGAAGATGTAAAATTGGGAAAATTCAACTGCATTCTTTATACATTGCAGGCTACTTCAAAAAATGTTGCTTATCCAGAAATTAAGATTTGGGTAAGTAGAGATGATGGGCTTATGCGAAAACGAGAGGATTATAGTCTTTCAAAACAACGGCTTAGAACAATTGCAGTTCCATCGTATCAGAAAATTTTTAATGGCAGGAAAGAATATTCAATTCCTGTGAATATGATGATTCAGGATCATCTTAGAGGAAAGAAAATTAACGACAAAGTAGAATACGAAAAAACTGTAATTTCCATAAGCAATGTTGTTTTCGATAAAGTGGATGACATGGTATATACTAAACCTTATTTGGAAATGATGAGCGTTAAATAAATGAAAAAGATACAAGTTGTTGTATTCTTATTTCTGGTTATTTTGAATTTTAATGCTTTTGCAAAACGAAAAAACGCTAAGAGTACAAAGCAAAATGTGGAAACTCAAGTAGATTTTTCTCAAATTGATGCAGACATAGATTCTTTGTTTGATAATGCTGAAGATGAAAAAGTGTCGCAGTCTGAAGCTTTTTCAAAACTGGATGAAGATATAGATTCTCTGTTTGATAGTGCAGAGGATACTCATATAAATGCTGATGCTGAAAATAAACAAAAGGGTATTTCTTTAAATTTTATTGCGACGCCAATAACTTTAACTGGAAATCTTACTGTTGATACTGGTTTAGCATATATAATTCAGCAGGAAACAGATGATGACGAGGATTCTGATTATAACAAGTTAAGCGGATATTTTACTTTTCAAAATTACATATATATGAATGCAAGACCAAGTCGCGATCTTGCTATTCATGGAACGATTAGTATTGGTTTTCCTAATTATACTTTAGGATTGAATGAATATTTTTTTGATTTTATTATTAAAAATCGTTTTTATTTTACTGCTGGAAAAAAAGCTTCTACCTGGGGTTATACCAGACTTTTTAGTCATCCAACAAATTCAATAAAAGAATATGAAATTGGTGGTGAAAACACAAATATCATGTTTGACAGTAACAGTGGTACGACTTTGATGCTGAGAATTCCTGTTTTTGCCGGAACTATTACGGCGGCTGCGATTTATACAGGAAGTTCTTCTTCTCCAAGTTTCGATGATATGTTTTTTACTGCATCAATTGAATGGGTATTCAGAAAACTTTCAATGAATTTTTTTGGACGAAAGGAAACTAAAGAAAAAGGTGAATCTGTTGGTCCGCTTTTTGGTCTGGAATTGAAACGAACAATATTAGGTACAGATGTTTATGCTCAAGGCATGGTCAGATTGGACAAAGATTCCTGTCTCAGGGATATTGCTGAAGCTAGTATTCATAAAACAACTTTTCAGCAGATGGTAATAACATCTGGTTTATACAAATGGTGGGATAAAAAAGATCCTAATATTGGATTTAACATAGAGTATCAAGGCACTTATTATATTTTTAATGAAAATGATGTAAACGTAGACAGTTTCTTTTATAATATGGTTGCATTTGATGGCGGAGTAAAACGTTTAGGAAAGAAAAAAAACGTAAAAATTGGAGTGGAATTAAGTCATAATTTTAATACTAATAGTGGCTTTATTAAGCCAGGTTTTAAAATTTCTGATATTTTTCCCTTCTGTGAATGGAATACCGGCGTAAAATGGGAATATGGCGATGAGATTCCTTCCTACGGGCGATGGACCATTGGTTCTTATATAACATTGAAAGTAGATTATTAGATTATTTTCACGGGAGTTCAATATTATGTCAGCAGTAATTGAATTGCAGGATATTTATAAAACCTATCAGATGGAGAAAGTTGAAGTTCATGCGGTAGCAGGGGCATCTTTTTCTATAAACGAAGGTGATTTTGCCGCAATATCTGGACCAAGTGGTTCTGGAAAGAGTACTCTCCTAAATCTTATTGGATTGATTGATCTTCCTACAAGCGGAAAAATTATTCTTAACGGTATTGATGTTTATAAGGATATGCGATTTGAAAAATCAAATCATATTCCTAATAAACTTGATAAAATGCTTACTGAATTGCGACGAAATAATCTTGGCTTTATCTTTCAAACTTTTAATTTAATTCCTGTTCTTAATGTATTTGAAAATATAGAATTTCCTCTTAAGACTGGTAAATCTCCTGCAACAGAAAGTTTGAATCCTGTTCAAAGAAAAGAATGGATAGAATTTCTACTGGAAACCGTGGGTCTTACTGCCTGGAAAAATCATAAGCCAAGTGAATTAAGCGGGGGACAACGACAGCGGGTTGCGATTGCCAGAGCCCTTGTAACAAAAGCGCCTATAATTTTGGCTGACGAACCAACTGCCAATCTTGATAGTAAAAATGGTGATCAGATTCTTGAATTAATGAAAAAATTGAACGAAGAGTTAAAGACAACTTTTGTCTTTTCTACACATGATGCAAAAATCGTTGCCATGTCGAATCATGTAATAAAAATTAGTGACGGTAAAATCTGTTCGTAAATGCAGATTTTTTAATAAGATGAAAGTCTTCTAAATAAACTGAGTTTGTTCGCATTAAAATCTGGTATTAAAAAAAATAACTTAACTGGCTATTTTTATAATGTCAGATTTTTTTTATTATAACGCTACGATCGAAAAATAAAAACTGCGCAGTTTTCAAAAATCAAATTTTAAGTAAAAGGAAATTATGATGGCTGAAAACAGATATGAATTAAATAAAAATCTTGCTCAAATGCTCAAAGGTGGTGTAATAATGGACGTTACTACACCTGAACAGGCAAAAATTGCTGAAAAGGCTGGTGCTTGTGCTGTAATGGCTTTGGAACGAATTCCTGCAGATATTCGTGCGGCTGGCGGGGTTGCAAGAATGAGTGATCCTAAAATGATTCGCAGCATTCAGGAGGCAGTTTCCATTCCTGTTATGGCAAAATGTCGCATTGGTCATTTTGCAGAAGCTCAGATTCTAGAAGCCATTGAAATTGACTATATTGATGAAAGTGAAGTGCTTTCACCAGCTGACGATGTTCATCATGTAAACAAAAGGAATTTTAAAGTGCCGTTTGTTTGTGGCGCAAAAGATTTGGGCGAAGCTTTGCGTAGAATAAGCGAAGGTGCTTCAATGATTCGAACGAAAGGAGAGCCGGGAACTGGCGACATTATTCAGGCAGTTCGTCATATGCGGATGATGAATAGTGAAATTGCAAAGATTTCTGCAATGTCTGAAGATGAATTGTATACAGAAGCAAAAAATCTTCAGGTTCCTTTTGATTTGGTTGAATTTGTTCATAAAAATAAAAAACTTCCTGTTGTAAATTTTGCGGCTGGAGGCGTTGCAACTCCTGCAGATGCGGCTTTAATGATGCAGCTTGGAGCAGAAGGTGTTTTTGTTGGTTCGGGAATTTTTAAATCAGGAAATCCTGAAAAACGAGCTGCTGCCATTGTTAAAGCTGTTACTAATTATAATAATCCAAAAATTCTTGCAGAATTAAGTGAGGATTTAGGCGAGGCAATGGTTGGAATCAACGAAAATGAAATTAAAATTCTAATGGCAGAGCGTGGAAAATGAAAATTGGAATTCTTGCAGTTCAGGGTGCATTCATAGAACATAAAAAACGTCTTGAAGAACTTGGTGCTGAATGTTTTGAAATCAGGAATAAAAGTGATTTAATTCATGAAATTGATGGACTTGTTCTTCCTGGAGGCGAAAGTACTGTGCAAGGTAAACTGCTTAAAGAACTGGAATTGTTTGACCAGTTGCAGGAAAGAATTAAGTCGGGATTACCTGTTCTTGCAACTTGTGCAGGTTTGATTCTTCTGGCAGAAAACTTAAAGAATGATTCTGTACGACATTTTGCGACTTTACCAGTAACAGTTGTAAGGAATGCATTTGGTCGGCAGCTTGGCAGTTTTTATATTGAACAGGAATTTGGTACTTTAGGAAAAGTTCCTATGACTTTTATTCGAGCACCAGTTATAGAAACTGTTGGAAAGAATGTTGAAATTCTTTCAGTTGTCTGTTATTCAGAAAATGCAAAGGAGAACAATAAAAAAATTGTTGCCGTAAGATTCAAAAATCAGCTGGCTATGAGTTTTCATCCAGAATTGAATTCTGATAATAAAATTTATGAATATTTTCTGGAGATGCTAGAATAATTCAATTATTTCAGACAAATTTTCTTTTTTTGCAAAAAGCAATTTAGAAATTTCATAGTCTGGTTGAATAAATTCTGGCACCATTACAACTTTGCAGCCGGCGCGAGCAGCGCTTAAAACTCCGTTTGGAGAATCTTCTATGGCAAGACATTCTTCCGGCGGAAGTTCAAGTTCTTTGCATGCAAATAAGTATACATCTGGAGAAGGTTTTCCTTCGTTCATGTTACGGGCAGAAATAATTTTGTTGAAATATGAAAGCAGGTTAACTTTTTCCAGATATCGTTTTGCCCGTTCTACCGGCGAAGCTGTGGCAACTGCGATTTTAATGTTTTTTTGTGACAAAAATTTAAGTAATTCATCAGCTCCTTTTTTCATCTGAATGCCATTTTTTGCAATAGTTTCTTCCATTAATTTGGAACGATATTTAATAACGGTGTCATAATCGAAATTGTTGTCGCCAGAATATTCTTTTAAAGTCTTTTGAACAAATGGTTTTCCAAGAGATCTGAGAGAAAGGTATTGTTCATCAGTCATTTTGTATCCAAAATGCTCAAAGGCTTTTGGCCAGTTTATACGATAGTATTTTTCTGTATCTATCAAAGTTCCGTCTAAATCAAAAATAACAGCTTTTATCATTTCTTATTATTATATCATATTATAAAAATTTCTAAAAATCTGATTCTGGTATTATAAAATAATTATAATCTGGCTATAAAAAAATATATAAAAATGTACTATTTTTATAATATCACTTTTAAGAGGTTTGTATGAAGAATTTTTTTCTGGCAATTGTATTTGGATTATTTATTTTTGTAATGTGGGGCTGTTCAAAAAAACAGAATGAGTTATGTGTGTATTCAATTATTCATGAGGAAGAAACAAAGGCTCTGACAGATTTGTTTACAGAAAAAACAGGTATTCCTGTACTTTTCTTGCGGGCTTCTACAGGAGAACTTGTAAATCGGGTAATTGCTGAAAAAAATGATCCTCAGGCTGACATTCTGCTTGGTGGAGCAACTAATTATCACATTCAGGCAAACAAAGCTGGAGCTTTGGAATCCTATACATCTCCATTAGCAGAAAGTGTTCCTTATTTTGCTCGATCTGCTGATGATACATATACTGGTTTTTGCGTACTTTCTCTTGGTATTGGAATAAATAAAGGTCGTTTTGAAAAACTTTTTCCTGAAGTTCCTCTTCCAAAAACTTGGGATGATTTGCTAAATCCTGTTTTTAAGGGAGAAATTGTTCTTACAAATCCTGTGGCTTCGTCAACAGCATATCTTTTTGTTCAGAATCAGTTACAGCGCCTGGGAATGGAAAAAGGTTGGGAATATCTGTTGAATCTTGTTCCCAATGTCGGGCAATTCCCAGATTCTGGTAGTGCTCCTGCAAAACTTTTGGGAACAGGAGAATATGCTATAGGAGTTTCGTATCTTCATGCAGTTGCAAAATATGCTTCTGATGGATTTGACCTGGTAGCAATAGCTCCTCCTCAAAGTGTTGGTGATGTTGATTGTATTTCCATTATGAAAAATGCAAAACATCTTAAGGAAGCTCAGTCTTTTGTTGATTTTATGCTTTCCAAAGAAGCTCAGGAACTTATGAGTTCAATAGATTTTACTGTTCCTGTAAATCCAGATGCTGTTGCAGCAAAGGGGGCAATTCCTGTTTCTGAACTGGATTTGATTGAATATGACATTGAAAAGGCTACCGCTCAAAAAGAAGAAGTTCTTTCAAAGTGGACAAAGAACGTTGAATAGATGAAGTTTGATTCAAGCCGCAACAGTAAATCTTTGCTTTGTGCCTGGATTATTGTTGCCGTGTTTTTTTGTGTATGTGTGATTTTTCCTCTTGTATGTGTTTTAACTTCTGCTAAAATCGCAGACTATCGGACGGTTTTTACCCAGCCTGTGTGGCATTCGGCAATGGGAAACACTTTTGTTCAATGTATCTGTTCATCGGTGCTTTCTGTAATTGTCGGGTATGTTTTTGCCTATGCTGTAGTTAAAGCTGAAATTCCTGGAAAGAAGTTTTTTAGTCTTGTTCCAATAATTCATCTGATTACGCCACCCTTTGTTGGAGGGCTTGCATTCATTCTTCTTTTTGGAAAGCAGGGGTTTATCACTCATACAATTCTTGGTCTTGATGTTTCTTTATATGGCTTTTGGGGACTTTTAGTTGCACAGGTTTTAAGTTTTTTTCCAATGGCATTTTTAATTTGTTCGCAAGTTTTACGAGGAATCAACACAAATATTGAACAATCTGCCCGCAGTCTTGGTGCCGGTGAATTCCGCATTTTCCTAACTGTAACATTGCCCTTAAGCTGGCCAGGAATTCTTTCATCATTTTTATTTATTGCCGTAAGTGTTCTTAGCGATTTTGGAAATCCTCTTATTGTTGGCGGGCGGTTTAGGGTTCTCGCTGTTGAAATTTATACTCAGCTTACTGGATGGCTGAATATTGGTACTAGTGCAGTGCTGGGAATTGTTCTTGTAATTCCTAGCGTGATTCTTTTTTTACTGCAAAACAGAATCAGTAAGAAACTTGAAGTGAAGACTGCTACTGTTGGTGGAAAAAGTTATGGTATAGTTCAGACAAATAGAGTTCCAGTTTTAACGAAAATAATTCTTTTTTCTTTTGTCCTGATTTTTTCGCTTTTCATTATTGCTCAAGTGATTGCAATTATTGCCGGAAGTTTTCAACAGCTTTGGGGTATAAATACAAAATTGACTCTTAAACATATACTTGCAATTTCTAATTATGGAAAAGAACTTAAAAATTCAGTGATTTTTGCGATGCTTTCAGCTGTATTGAGCACAGTAATGGCAACCATTTCTTCTTATCTGGTTCACCGAACGGATGTTCCGTTAAGAAAAACGCTGGATGTTATGGCACAGCTTCCTTCTGCAATACCAGGTACGTTGCATGGACTTTCTATATCTATTGCTGCGAATCTCCTTCATTTTAAGAATTCTACGATACTTATTATTCTTGCTATGACTATTGCTTTTATGCCTTTTGCTTATAGGATAATTTCAAATTCCTTTGGTCAGCTTGGACCAAATTTGGATCAGAGTGCCAGATCTCTTGGGGCAAATCAATTGATTTCGCTTTTGTCTGTTCTTGTTCCTTTAGCACGAGGTGGAATTTTCAGCGGTTTTGTTTATGATTTTATTAGAGGTGTTGGAACTCTGAGTGCTGTTATTTTTCTTGTTTCATTTAAAACGTCTCTTGCTTCTATTCAACTTATAAATCTTGCAGAGCAGGGTGCATGGGGACGGGCTGCTGCTCTAGCAATGATTCTTACACTTATAACTTTTGTAATTTTAGGAATGGGTTTGATTCTTGGAAAAATTATAAACATAAGGGCAGGTAATAAAAATGTCATTTCTTTCTATTAATAATGTTTCATTTAAATATAAAAATATACCTGTTATTAAAAATTTTTCGCTTGATGTGGAAGAAGGAAGTTTTACAACTTTGCTTGGTTCTAGTGGTTGTGGGAAAACTACACTTTTGCGTTTAATTAGTGGATTTCTTGAACCAGACGAAGGAACTATTTCTATCAATGGCAAAGTGATGAATGGGGTACTTCCGAATAAGCGTAAAGTTGGAATGGTATTTCAAGATTATGCTCTTTTTCCTCATTTAACTGTTGAACAAAATCTTGGTTATGGACTTAAACTTTCTAAAGAACCAAAATATTCAAAAGAACAGATTAAGAAACTTGTTTTAGAATCAGCGGAAAGCCTGGGTATTCAAGAATTGTTGGGCAGGTATCCTGCTGAATTGAGTGGTGGTCAGCAGCAGAGAGTTGCCCTTGGTAGAGCTTTAGTGCTTAAGCCTAATTTATTGTTGATGGACGAGCCTCTTTCCAGTTTAGATACAAAACTTAGAATCAAGGTTAGAGAAGAGCTTAAAGAAATTCAAAAAAATCTGGGCATTACAACAATCTATGTTACGCATGATCAGGAAGAAGCCCTTAGTCTTTCTAATAAAATTGCAGTCATAAACCAAGGTACTTTGGTTCAGTATGGTACTCCTATGGAAGTTTATTTTAAGCCCACAGATAAATTTGTTGCAGAATTAGTGGGACAATCAAATTTTGTTACAATTCGTAACAAAAATATAGAAGAAACTTTTCTTGTTCGTCCAGAATGGATAAATCTTACAAAAAATTCAATAATTATCAGTAAATATAAAGGAATAATTACAGCAAAAGAATTTTTTGGTTCAAATACCCGATTTAAGGTTCAGATAGAGAAAACAGATAATGTTCCAGCTCAAATTATAACTGTAAATCAGACAACTGTAAGTGCGGAGTCAATGAATATTGGAGATAAGGTTGGTATTTCTGCATCATATAAATTTAAAATGAATTAAATCTTTTACAACTTCGCTGGCAATAATAAGACCTGCAGCGGAAGGTACAAAAGCCATGCTGCCAGGAGTATCTCTGCGTCCTGCCTGTGGATTTCGAATGTCTGATAAACCGCTTTTTTGCGGTTTTATCGGTTTTTCTTTTGAGTAAACAACCTTTACTTTTCGGATTCCTCTTTTCTTGCAGGCTTCTCTCATAACTCTGGCAAGCGGGCAGACGCTTGTTTCTGAAATGTCGGCAACTTCAAACATTGACGGATTAAGTTTGTTTCCTGCGCCCATGCTGCATATTATTTTTGTACCAGCTTCTTTAGCCTGAAGTATCAGTTGGATTTTTGCGGTGACTGTATCAACAGCGTCTACAACATAGTCATATTTAGAAAAATCAAATTGATCTTTTGTTTCTGGCAGATAAAAGCAACGGAATGCATTTATCTCGGCGTTGGGGTTGATGTCCATTATACGTTCTTTCATTACGTCAACCTTGTATTTTCCAACGGATGAAAGAGTTGCGATAATCTGCCTGTTTATATTTGTAATACTTACAGTGTCGTTGTCTATAATATCAATATGACCTACGCCACTTCTTGCAAGAGCTTCTACAACGTAGCCTCCAACGCCGCCAACCCCAAAAACTGCGACTCTGGAGTTTTTAAGTATTTCCATTGAATCTGATCCCAGCAGAATTTCACTTCGTGTAAACTGATTTTCCATAGTGAAAGCATAGGAAATAAGTAGAGAGAAGTCAATCTATGCCGGGAATTTTAATTTTTCAGAATTCTCTGATTATTTCTATCTGATTATCTTCAATTGGATTTTTTGAACAGATTACGAAAAGATAGTCAGCATCCTCTTTAATTTCTCGAAAGTTGTAACCTTTAAAAGTAACAATGCCTTTCATCAAATCAAGCATATTGGAATCAGTTGCTTTGCAAAAACTTTCCATTTTTGTCCATGATTCAAGGTCTGTTTCTGTGTTTCCTGGCAGATATTCTACATCACATCCCACTGGTTCATCTGAAATTATACACATAACCCTTTCTTCTGAATGGGACAGGCTAAAGTGAATTTCTTTGCGATTTTTAAAATATGGTTTGCCGTTTTCATCGTGGCAAAGTTCCAGTTTACTTTCGTTAATTCCCGCTTTTTTTAGCGCCATTGAAAGCAAAAGTCCAACTCCAAGAGAAAGCTTTTTTTCCTTCCAGTCGCTGTAATGATCAATTTTGGCCTGTCTGTATTTTGGTACAGTTTTATACAAATCGGCAAATTTTTTTTCGTCATCCAATGTTGCTGTAGAAGCAATGTAAACCATAGTGTTCATAACGCGCCCCCTTGAAATTTTCCTTTCAAATAGTATCTACCATAATTCCAGTATTGGCAAAGAAATTCGATTTTTTTTGCCAATGATTGACTAAACAGGGCTAAAACCTTTAAATTTAAATGCTTATGGATTTTGCATTTATTCAAAAAGTTATTCCAATGTATCTGGAAGCAGGGTGGCTAACTTTGCGGCTTTCTGTGATTGGTATACTTCTTTCGTTTGTTTTGGGTTTGTTTTGTGCCCTGATAAAATATTTTAAGATTTTCGGAATAAGACGAATTGTGGACGTTTACATTGAATTTTCAAGGAATACTCCACTGTTGATTCAGCTGTTTTTTTTATATTTTGCATTTCCAAGAATGGGTGTTAAGCTTAGTTCTGTTCAGTGTGCAATAATTGGACTTACTTTTCTTGGTGGCAGCTACATGGAAGAAACTTTTCGCAGTGCGCTGGAAAGTGTTTCAAAGGTTCAGATTGAAAGCGCTCAATGTATAGGGCTTACAAACCGTCAGGTAATTCAATATGTTATTTTGCCACAGGCAATTTCTGTTTCAGTGCCTGGTTTTTGTGCAAATATCATGTTCCTTATAAAGGAAACCAGCGTTTTTAGTGCGGTGGCTCTTGCAGATTTGATGTATGTTGCAAAAGATTTAATCGGTCTTTACTACAAAACTGATGAAGCTTTAACTTTGCTTGTTGTTTTCTATTTTATTTTGTTGATTCCAGTGTCTGTGCTGGCTTCATTTGCAGAAAGGAGATTGCGCTATGCTCAGTTCGGACGTCATTAATTCAATCTCTACAGCCTTCAGCGTTTTTGCCATGGGGAACAATTTTGTGCGTCTGCTGGGCGGACTTTGGGTTACTATTTGGATTGCTCTTGTTTCTGTAGCTTTTTCTATTGTGCTTGGTTTTGGATTTGGCATTCTTATGACGTTTAAAAACAGAGCTGTTAAAATTATATGCAGAATTTATCTTGAAATAATGCGCATTATGCCTCAGATGGTTCTTCTTTTTGTGATGTATTATGGACTTACTCGCTCAATGGGAATTTCGCTTAGTGGCGAAACTGCTTCTATTCTGGTATTCACTCTTTGGGGAACGGCAGAAATGGGAGACCTGGTTCGTGGCAGTCTTGAAAGTGTTCCAAAACATCAATATGAAAGCGGCAAAGCTGTAGGACTTACTGACCGTCAGATTTTTATGTATATAATTATTCCGCAGACGTTGCAGTCCCTTATTCCTTTGAGTATGAACCTTATTACTCGGATGATAAAAACGACTTCTCTTGTTGTGTTTGTTGGTGTAATTGAAGTTGTAAAAATCGGTCAGCAGATTGTTGAGTCTAATCGACTTACAATTCCAACGGCTTCTATTGCGGTTTATTTTGTAATTTTTATGATGTATTTTTTTGTTTGCTGGCTTTTAAGCCTTGCAGCCAGATATATTGAAAAACGACAGAAAAGGTAGAATATGGCAGTTTTAGAAATCAAAAATCTTAAAAAATCTTATGATGACAATACGATTCTCAACAATATTTCTTTGAACGTGGAAAAGGGCGAAGTAATTGTAATTCTTGGTCCTTCTGGCTGTGGAAAATCTACTTTGCTTCGTTGTATTAACGGGTTGGAAACTATTCAGGGTGGCGAAATCAGTCTTGATGGAGAAGTAATCAGCAATAGAAAAAAGGATATGCACCTTATCCGGCAGAAAATCGGAATGGTTTTCCAGAGCTATGATTTGTTTCCACATCTTAATGTTATGAAAAATATTTTGCTGGGGCCAAAACATGCGCATCAGCTTAATCTGGATATGAATGAAGTAGAAAAAGAAGCAGAGATGTGGCTTGAACGGGTTGGTCTGGCAGACAAAAAATATGCTTATCCTCGGCAGCTTTCTGGCGGACAGAAGCAGCGTGTTGCCATTGTCCGTATGCTTTGCCTTCATCCAGAAGTAATGCTTTTTGATGAAGTTACTGCGGCACTTGATCCGGAAATGGTTCGTGAAGTTCTTGATGTAATGATGAATCTTGCAAATGACGGCAAAACAATGCTTATCGTAACTCATCAGATGCAGTTTGCAAGAGCGGTTGCAGATAAAATTGTTTTTATGGACGGCGGTGATATTGTAGAAACAGGAACACCAGAAGAATTCTGGACTAATCCAAAAACAGAAAGGGCAAAACGCTTTTTACATAATTTTGAATTTGAAAAGCGCTGCAAGAATGAGGTGAAATAAATTATGAATGCAAAGAAACAGATGATTTTTCTTTTTCCTGTAAAGGATTTGTATCCAATCGGGGGAATTAAGATTGCTTATCAGTATGCAGATTATTTTGCTTCTTCTGGTTATGATGTGCATTTTATGTATTCCCACGTACGTTACGATTTCTGGAAACGCAGGGATTCTGGTTCTTTTGTATTTAAATTAAAAACTTTGCTGGGCTTTTATTACCGGCTTTTCAAAAATCAGTACAAAGCTGGCGAATGGTATGCTTTTAAAAATAAGGTTTCCAGGCATTTTGTTTTTCGCTTTAACAGCGGTGCATTTGCCAGCTTTAGCAAAGATTCTGTAGTTTTTGCAACTGCCGTAGAAACTGCAATTCCACTTGCCGGCATAAAGCGCATTCAGCTAAAGAATAAGTTTTATCTGATTCAGGATTACGAACTTTGGCATGAAAACACTGATGAGCTTATTTTAAAATCTTACGGGCTTGGCTTTAATAATGCGGTTATTGCGAACTGGCTTAAAGAAAAGGTTGAGGGCGCAGGCGGCAAAGCTACAATTGTTCCAAACGGACTTGATTTTAATTATTTTAATATTACGAAACCAATAGAAGAGCGCAAGCCTGCTGAAATCTGTATGCTTTATCACAAAGATGAGCGAAAGCGTTGTGAAGATTCAATTGCCGCTCTTAAGATTGTAAAGCAATCTGTTCCTGAACTTCATGTTTCTATGTTCGGAAATCCTGAAAAACCTGAAAATTTGCCGGAATGGTTCAGTTACTATAAAACTCCTGAACATAGCGTTCATCTTGAGCTTTACAACAATGCTGCGATTTTTGTTGCTGCTTCTAATAAAGAAGGGTGGGCTCTTCCTCCTGCAGAAAGCATGCAATGTGGCTGTGCTTTAGTCTGCACCGATATTGGCGGTTTTGCAGATTATGCAAAAAATGGCGAAACTGCTCTTACAAGTCCTGTTTATGATGTTCAGGCGCTTGCAGATAATATTCTTGCACTCATTAAGGATAACGGAAAACGTGTAAAAATAGCAAAAGCCGGCAACGAATACATCCAGCGTTTTACAATGGAAAATTCATACCGGCTTATGCATGACTTTGTGAATAGTGCAAAATAATTGAATGTTAGCGGCGTCTCTTGGGGGGCAAGAGAGTCGCCGTTTTGCAATTTATCTTCCGCCGTTTAAAAGGTAGAAGAATTTTGGGCAGATTTTTTTAAGGGCAATGCCAATCAATACAAATACTGTGCATGAACCAAGTCCAACGATGAAGAATTCGAGAATATCTGTAAGATAATTTTTCGCTGGAATTATTTTGTACCAAAGGTCTACAATCAAATTCAGGAACTTTGGCTCATGTATTGCGTATAAAAAGAATGAAAATCCTGCCAGATATTTTGCAGGTTCAAACCATTTTTCTGCAATTGTCTTTGAAAATTTCATTATCACAATACAACTGAAAAATACAAGAATATTCGAGGTTGTTCCTGTCATATGAAGTGTTAAGCCTGTGGCAAAAACGCATAACGGAATCAGATATTTCCATTCAGCTTTATCTGAAATTTCAAAGAAATCAATGTCTTCTGCACCGAATAAATATCCTGCTGAAAAATAGAAAAGTCCCTGCCAGCCAAAAAGAATGTTTGGTGCCTTTGTATATAGAAATAGCAGCAGCATAAAATATGGCAGCTTGCATTTTTTTATGCAGAAACGGATGAGTGGCGAAATCCCACTAAAAATCAGAAGGTCCCGGATATAATAGAATGGCCCAACGTATGGCTCAAAAAGCGAATTATTATAGTGTTTTGGAAATTTTCCGACAAATGCGCAAATCCAATCTTCCAGAGTCCAGTCATTGATGTATGGCAAAGTGTGATTTACTTTGTCTGGAAAAATAACAATTGCAGCCAGTTTGATTCCAATAAAAAACAGGATTGTAAGTGCTGGCCACAGGATGTATGGAGTCAGCAGAGCTTTTGCTTTTTTCTGAATCATTGCCTTGTAAGGATCATTTTTCTTTGCAAGCAGGTAAGCACTGAATAAAAAGAAAGTAGGAACAGCAGCTTGTGCGAAAAAAATATAGTTCATAATCTGAGGCAAGTGAAAAAATGTATTCCATGAAAAAAGCGAAAATTCCTGAGTGTTTTGAATGAACAGGTACGTTTTATTGTTATGAGCCAGAACGACAAAAACAATCAGAAGAAAACGCAGTGCAGTAATTCTTTTTGAAACATTTTCTGGAATCAGCGGTTTTCTTATTTCTTTGATTTCTGTATTTTCCATTATTGAATCTCTGCTGTTCGATAGAATTTTTCTTTAATTATAGCAATTCCCTTGTTTGTAAGAGAATCAATTTTATTTTTCAGAAGCGTTATTCTGATTAAATCAACAGCAGAACAGATTGCGAACATAAGAACCCACGAAAGAATTTCAAATGCAATGTGTTTACCTGGTTCAGAAAGTGGTGCTGATGGCAACTTTATGCTTTTAATAGAAGAATTGAACAATGGCTGGCAATGTAAAAGATAAACACTGAAAGTTGTTGCAGAAATTACATTGATAATATTACAGCTGAATGTAATGTTCTTAAATATTTCAAAAAGAAGAATCGAACAGATTGGCGAGAATATAATGTATGCTGCATAATGCAGCATCATGTCTACATACTGTGAGCCTCCGATATCCTTGTGAAGATACTTGATGAAAAATTCCGAACGAGCCTGTTCATTATGGAATAGATAGAAAAGAGTTACCGAGATTGCGTAACAAACAGCGAATAAACCGATGCTGCATAAAAGACGTTTTAAACTCTTTTCGTTTGCATAGAACCTGAAGAAAACTCCCAAAGTATAGAAGAAAACGGCTCTCTGCAGATGAGTGTAGCGATAGTGAAAAACGAACGAAAAGCCGTACCAGATCAATCCTTCTATCAGCAGAAGAATGATAAAACCTTTTAAATTCAGCTTTTGAAGGAACGGATTGATTACAGGGATAAGTGCCAGAAGCAGCATATAAACTGTAATGTACCAGTAAACAACACTTGTGATTGGAACAATGTAGAAACGAACGACGATTCCGAATATCTGCATTGTGGTTATGCCTTGGGAAGAGTAAAGTCCAGAGATTTTGAACAGAACGTAAACAATGAGAGAAATAATCTGACAATAAATAATCTGAACGAACATAGAGATTATTTTTTTCTTGCTTACAGCTGGTCGGTTTCCCATAAAATATCCGCTCATCATAAAGAACGAATTAAGACCTGCAAGACCAAAGGTATAGTAATAGGTATAGAATTTGCCTAAAAAGCCAGGTGTTTCAAAAGTGAATGCGCAAGTGTGAGTTGCGACAACACATAGCATTGTAATGATTCTAAGAAGTTCAAAATTGGAATTTCTCTTGATTTCCATAATTTGTGAATACCTCAAATATTTAATGTTTCTTATAATATATATATTTTTCAGTGTGCTATCAAGAATGGTTTATTGTATTGAGTTTTATACGAAAAAACTTCATAATGGAAAGTACATGAAAAAGTCAATGTTAACGCTTTTCATAAAGCTGTTTGTTTTTTTGCTTCTCCCTTTTGAAATTATCAACTTAATTTATTGTCATGTTGAATTAAATTATACAGATAACGGCATTACGAAATTTAGAAAGGTGCCAAAAGATATTAAAGTTGCCAATTTAGGTTCAAGTCACGGAAGTGCTTTTGATTATTCGGAATTTCCAGAATACAAATCCTTCAATTTTTATCTGCCTATGCAGGGAATAAATTACGATTATCATATTTTGAATCAGTATGTTGATTATATGGCAGAAGATTCTGTTTTGTTTGTTCTTGTTTCCTTTGGCGAAGTAGAAGGAATTCAGCCGGATTTTCAGTACGAAAAAATTAAAAAGAGATATTATCATTTCCTAAAACCTGAAAATATTGAAAACTACAATGTTTTTGATGCGGCTAAGCAGTTTTTCTTTCCTGTTGTTTGCGAGGCTCATCCATTTAAAACTATCTGGGATTATTACGGACCAAAATATTTTGGCGCAAAGGGCAGCGTAGAGAATTTTCCTGCAGAAGATGATGAAGAAGCAAAGCTTAAACATTCTGAAAAAATCAGAAATATGATTACAAAAGAGCTGGTTCTTCATTCCTTTGAAACAATGTTCCCTAACTGTGGAGAAGAAGGTTATAAGTATAATCACGATTATCTTATGAAAATCATTTCTTTGTGTAATGAGCATAAAATTTTCCCTGTAGTTGTTACTTGCCCGGTGCCAGATTTAACAAGCGAATATTATGCAGAAACAGGTTTCTTTGAAAAATACGAAGATTTCAAGAATGTGATTCTTTCAGAAGCTCATCAGAACGGTATGAACTGTGAGTGGTACGATTATTCCCGTTCTCCAGATTTCTGCCATGATTACACGAATTTTAAAGACATTTCGCACATGACTCCAAAGGGTTCCCTGGCATTTACAAAAGATATATTGCTTAGAGTAAAGAATCAGAACATTCTGAAATAGGATAGAAGTATGGCATTTAATTCGGTTCAATTTTTATTATTTTTTCCAATTGTGTTCTGCTGTTACTTTTTCTGCACGTTAGTCATTAAAAAGAATATTGTAACTCAGACTGTTCTTTTGATTTTCAGTTTGTTTTTTTATGCCTGCTGGGAACCGGCTTATCTTTGTCTTATTCTTATAAGCGTTGTGATTACGTATTTCAGCGGAATTTACATGGAAAAATTCCAGACTCGCAAAGGCTTGATTTTAACAGTATCGCTGGTTTCTAACCTTGCTATTCTGTTCTTTTTCAAATATTACAATTTTTTTGCAGACAGCTTGAACTGGTGTTTTGTTTCCGCAAAGTCGGATGCCAGAATTCCAGGACTCAATATTCTTCTTCCTGTGGGAATTTCATTTTATACTTTTCAGGCGCTGGGCTATTCAATTGACGTTTACAAGGGAAAGGTAAGGGCTGAAACTAATTTTATCACTTATGCGCTCTTCGTTACATTTTTTCCTCAGCTGGTTGCAGGTCCTATTGAAAGAACTGGAAATCTTCTTCCTCAGTTTAAGATTGAACATTCCCTTGATTATGACAGAATAACTAGTGGTTTAAAACTGGCTGCCTGGGGATTTTTTGAAAAGGTTGTGATTGCAGACCGCCTTGCAGTTTATGTAAACGGCATTTACAACAATCTGGAAATCGCAACAGGCTGGTCGCTTTTGCTTGCCACATTCCTGTTTTCTTTTCAGGTGCTTTGTGATTTTTCCGGATATTCAGACATCGCCATTGGTGTTGCCCGCATTCTTGGATTTGATCTGATGCGCAACTTCCGTCGTCCGTTCTTTGCTAAATCTGTTGGTGAAACATGGGCGCGCTGGCACATAAGTCTTTCTACATGGTTCAAGGATTACTTGTATTTTCCACTTGGTGGAAGCCGTGTTTCAAAATTCAGACACTGTTTTAATCTTCTTGTTGTAATGGCTGTAAGCGGATTCTGGCATGGTGCAGCCTGGCACTATGTTCTTTGGGGTGTTATGCATGGAATTTTCCAGTCTGTTGGAATTCTTACAACTCCTGTGCGCCGCAAGGTTCTTGTTGCCTGCAAGCTTGGTTCTTTTGACAACAGCATTAAGGGCGGTTTGCGTGTAAAGCGCGGCTGGCAGTTTGTTCAGATGTTCATAACATTCTGTCTTTTTATTTTTGCGGCAGTTGTTTTCCGCGCAAATACAATGGCAGATTACGGCGTAATAATGCAGAAGATGAGTCACATTCCTGCTGAACTTGCAAATGCACTTTCTTCGGTTCATGCAGCAGGTGCGGTAGAAGCCTTTAGAAATCTGTTTGTCCTTGATGAGAGTATAAGCGGCTATGGAATCAAGCATTGTGCCGCAGCTATTGGATGTATTGCAGTTCTTCTTTCTGCAGATTTAATTACTCGCAGAGAACGTGGATATGATATAATTAAAAGGCAGCATTTCCTTATCAGATGGATATGTTATTATTTATTGGTTTTTGCCATTCTTTTCTGTTCAGTTACAGGGAAGACGGCTTTTGTATATTTTCAATTTTAAAATAATCAGGAGGTTAATTTAGAAATGACAATTGAAGAAACAACTTATGCTGAAATTCTTGCAAAAAAAGCAAAGGAATGTCCTGACAGAGTTGCATTCTGCAGTGAAGGTCAGTGCTATACTTACGCAGAACTTGATAAAATCACAGATGTTTTTGCTGCAAAGATTATTGGTTTTGGAATTAAAAAGAACGATCATGTTGCATTGTGGGGTTATAACTGTGCCAACTGGTTTGTAACATATCTTTCTATCATTAAGGCTGGTGCTGTAGCAGTTCTTTTGAATTACAGTCTTCCTGTAAAAGATCTTGCAGATTTGATGGAACTTACAGATGCAAAATTTATTTTTTACGGAAACAACCGTGAAACTTCAAAGGATGTAGATGCAGCAGTAAAGCTTGCAGAACTTTCAAAGCTTTCTAAAGATAAGATGTTTAACTTTAGCGGCGAAGCTTTTGATTTTAAAACATATCTTAATGATTCTATTGATACTTCTGCTGTAAAAGCAATTACAGAATCTGATAATCCTCGTCGCGATGCTATCATTATTTTTACAACAGGAACTACAGCGTTGCCAAAGGCTGTTCTTCTTTCTCAGTATGGTGTAATTAACGATGGAATTGGTTACGGCGACAAATATAAAGATGCTCGTGGAGAATCTATCTGTAACACATTACCAATGTTCCATAGTTTTGGTCTTATGGTTGTTACACTTTATTTGCATGACGCAAAAACTGTATATCTCCATGAACTTATCAAACCTGAAGAAATCGTAAAGATTGTTGATAAATATCATACTCCTGATATGTCTGGTGTTGGTGCGGTTTATACAGCTCTCGTTGAACATCCAGATTTTGACATTAAGGTTATTCCTAGCGTAAGAATTTGTCTTATTGGTGGCAGTGTTTCTACTCCAGCGTTCCTTATGCGTCTGGAAGAAAAATTTACACATGCAACTTTCCTGAACGGTTATGGTCAGACAGAAGCTTCTCCTGCACTTTCAATGTCCAGCCCAACTGACCCAATAGAAAAGCGCGCTACAAGTGTAGGTTCTTTGCTTGAAGGTGGAGAAATAAAAATCTGGACAAAAGAAAAGGGCTTTATGTCTACTGGTGAAGTTGGTGAAGTTGTTGCCCGCGGCTACTTCCTTATGAACGGTTACTACAAGCTTCCTAAGGAAAAACAGTCAATTGATGACGAAGGATGGCTCCATACTGGTGACCTTGGCTATGTTGACGAAGATAACTTTCTTCATCTTACAGGCCGTATTAAAGACATCATCATCAAGAGTGGTGAAAACATTTCCCCAGTAGAAATTGAACAGAAGATTATTGAAAACGAATGCATCAAAGAAGTAAAAGTTATGGGTGCTCCTCATCCAGTTACAAGTGAAAGCGTTGAAGCCTGTATTGTTCTTTACGACGGCAAAACTTTTGATGAAGAAGCAATGATTGCGGAGCTTAAGACAAAGATTTCAAAATTCAAGATTCCTTCACACTTCTTTATTTTTGATTCCTTCCCATTGCTTGGAAACGGTAAGCTTGATCAGCGCGGACTTAAAGAATTGATGTTAAAGCGTCTAAAGAAGCTTCGTCTTGAACACAAAATTGAAAAAGGTTTCCATGTTAATACAACAACAGTTGATAACGATGAACTTGCAGTTACTCCAGTTCTTGGTTTGATTGGAACTTTTGCTAAGGAAATCAAATTCTCTGAAAAGCGCACTGACCAGATTCTGGAAGCTGTAAAAGCTATGCTTGAAGAACGTATTCTTAACGCATATACAGATGTTGGACAGATTACAATTCAGATTCATCTTTTCAAAGAATGTATGCGTATTCAGTTCAGAGATCAGGGTGATAAATACTTTGTTGAAGATGATGAAAATGCAAAGAACACTGCAAAAACAATCTTGAAGTACGTTTCGAATTATAAAACAGAAAAAGACAGCAAGGGCGTAAGCACATATTCCATGGACTTTAACTGGGAAAATGGCTTTAACATTGTTGATTTTCTTGCTGACAAATAATCTGTAATATTTTTATAAGGGCAGGTAAGAATGGAATCAGGTGCAAATGTTATTCTTGAAAAAAATAATCTCTTTATTTCTGAAGAATGTTCTAAAAGAATTTCTTCGCTGCGGTTTATTCTTGCCTGCCTTGTTGTTATGTTTCATAACAACAAGACGCTGCTTTTTATTTTAAATCCAGCAAATCTGACTTTTTCAAATCCTGAATTTGTTGCACATCTACCGCAGTATATTTTTTCTTATCTTTTTACGCTGGCGCCTGTTCCTCTTTTCTTTATGTTTTCTGCCTATCTGCAGTACAAAAAAAATGATGATTATCTGGTTTTATTGAAAAAGCGAATTAAAACTATTTTTTTGCCACTTGTATTGTGGCCTGCCATAATAATTTTTGGAAAAATTCTGATTAAGCTTGCCTGTATTGCGATTTTTCCAGATAAAGTAAGCCATGAAATTCCTTTTGTAAGCGAATGGTCTGTAAGGGACTGGTTTTGCGCTTTTTTTGGCTATTATTTTCCTTGCTATGAAAAGATGACACTTTGCGAGCCTTTTATTCTTCCTTTTTATTTCATTCGAGATCTTTTTATTCTTATAATCATTTCTCCGCTGATTAAGAAACTTGTACAGAAAGCTCCTTATGTTTATGGTCTTTTTGTTGCCGCCATATATTTTTTCAGCATACGGCCTGCAATCGTCTGCACGAATGCTCTTGTTTTTTATTCTCTTGGATTTTATTTTGCTGAATATAATTTTGATTTTTTTAAATTTGCGGATAGAATTATATGGAAGCAGCTGGCAGTAGTTGTAATTCCTGTAATGTATTTTGTTATGAAAAATAATAAGTCGGAAATTATTATTTTGATTTCTTGTCTTATTATGCTTAAACTTTCTAAACTTTTTGTTGAAAAAAGTGAAAAGTTTTTTGCAACATTAAAGTATTTTGACGGATTATCATTCTTTTTATATGCAATTCATTTGCCATATTTGCTGATGTTCTTTACTTCAAAATGGTATTCAAAAATACCTGTTTCTCCTGTGACAGATTTTTTTGAATACTTTGGAATTAGCATAATTGTATGTGTAACGGGAACAATAATTGGAATTATTTTAAGAAAAATCTGTCCGAAAGTGTTCGGTTTAATTAATGGCGGCAGATAAGAGTTTTAGAGGTATAAAATGGAAAATCAAGAAAATTGCAGCACTCCTGTAATGACTACAGAAACTGCTGGTTGTGCTGCTGTACTCAAAAAAAAGTTATCTGATGAAACTTCTAAGAAAATTGCTGCAATCAGGATTATTTTAATGATTCTGGTTGTGTTTGTTCATAATAATTATAATGAATTAGCATTGCCTGGTGGGGGAGCAGTCTTTAATCAAAGTGTATTTGGAAAATGGGTGCAATTGCTTATTAGCGATGGTTTAGCAAGAGGTGCAGTTCCTGTTTTCTTTACAATTTCAGCTTTTCTTTTGTATTACAAAAAAAATTCCTATTCTGTTGTACTTAAGAAAAAGGCAAAAAGTATTTTTCTTCCATTTATTTTGTGGCCTGTTGTTAATATGCTTTTTTTTGCTGCAGTTAAGTTTATTGCAGATGTTGCTCATATTGGTTTTCTTGATGGTGTTGGTAATTATGATTTCTTAACATGGACTCCAAAAGAATGGTTTTCTAACTTTTTTGGATATGGTGGTGATGGCATTCTTTATTTAAGTCAGTTCTGGTTTTTAAGAGATTTAATTATTCTGACTATTATTTCTCCAGTATTAAGCCTGTTATATGATAAAGCAAAAGTATTGTATGTTGCTGCAATTATTTACATTGAATTTGCAGGCGTATTCACTTACTTTATTATGCCAGAAAGCTTGTTTTATTTTAGTGTTGGTATGATTTGGGCAAAATCTGATTTTGATATTTTTGAGCTGGCTGGTAAAATTAAATGGTACGAAATCATTCCTGTTTTCCTTGGACTTTGGTTAGTTCTTTGGAAATTTCAGAGATTTTCAGTAACAACTGTTACTCTTATGGCATTTGCAGATTTTCTTATGCTTATGAAATTTTCGCAAATTTTAATAAAAAACGAAAAAGTGTATAATGTTCTTGTTTACTTTTCTACATATTCCTTCTTTTTGTATGCGGTACATATTAAGATTTTGCGCGCAATAATACGAACTGTCTGGATAAAGGTTTTGCCAATGACAAATGGATTCTTCTGCCTTGCAGAATATTTTGGTGTTACAATCCTTATGATTGCTTCCGGAATTGGACTTGGAATTCTTCTGAAAAAGATCTGCCCGCCTTTGTTTAATATTCTTAACGGTCGTTAGATTTTTCAGAGTTTTGGAGTTTTTATGAAAGATAATATTACAAATCAAAC